>SFOF01000184.1 GCA_004552515.1 Clostridiales bacterium | reverse complement strand
TCGCCGCCGTCGGCTCGTCCAGCACGATCAGCCCGTGCGCGCGATACAGACCGCGTGCAATTGCCACGCGCTGCCATTCGCCGCCGGACAGATCCACGCCGTCGAACTCGCGCGCCAGCATGGTGTCCGCGCCGTTCGGGAAGCACGCCGAATCCAGCGGCAGGCCCGCTTCGTCCAGCGCCGCGCCGATGCCCGCGTCCTTTTTCACGTCGGACATCTTCACGTTCTCGTCCAGCGTCATGCGGTATCGCGCGAACTTCTGGAACACCGCCGACGCGCTTTCCGTGGCCGAGGGCAGGTCGATGCTGCGCGTGTCCTCGCCGCCGATCAGCACGCGGCCTTCCGTAGGCAGGTACAGGCCGGTCAGCAGCCGCGCGATGGTGGTCTTGCCCGCGCCGTTTTCGCCGACGATGGCGATCGTCTCGCCGGGCTGAATCTCCAGCGATACGCCGCGCACGGCCTCGTTCTCCGCGCCGGGATAGCGGAAGTGGACGTCATCGAGCGTCACGCCGCGCGCGCCGTCGGCCGCTTTCGTCTCGCCATGGCGCTCGGGCATATCCAGCAGGTGGAACACGAACTTCACGCGCGGCAGCTGCTCGGCGGCGTGGCTGCTCAGGTTCTGTACGGTGTAGCCCATGCTGCCGTATACGCCCAGAAGGCCCGCCAGCAGCGCGGCGAATCCCGCGGGGTTCAGGCGGCCGTTCTTCAGCTCAAAGACCATGGCGGTCATCACGGCGGCAAAGCCCACGAGCGACAGCACGTCCGAGCCGAGCTTGTAGAGCGTTTCGTGGTTGGTGAATCTGCGGTTCAGCCGCACGCACTCACGCAGATGGCCGAAATAGCGCTTGAAGAAATAGGCGTACGCGCCCAGCAGGCGGGTTTCCTTGAAGTATTCGCGGTCGGTCAGGCACTTTTCACAGTAATCGGCGGCGCGCTGTTCCGGCGCCAGTTGATCGCTCAGGCTGCTCGCCTGCGCCATGATCAGCCGGTTGGAGAGCGCCAGCGGTATGATGGAGAGAAACAGCAGCGCGGCCAGCAGCGGGCTCTTCAGGCCGACATAGATCAGCATGCCGCCGAAATACGCCAGCGCGTATGCGCCCTGATCGAAATACTGCGAGCAGAGCCGGTGTATGCCGTCCACGCCCTTTTTCGCCTTTTCGATGGATTCGAGGTTCTCGGGATCCTCGAGGGCGATCGGTTCCTTGTGACCGATGGCGCGCATCAGGCGGCGCATCAGGCCGCTGCGGACGCGCTGCTCAAAGACGATCTGATAGTACATGCCGAGATTGTCGAGCGCCATCCCACCCGCGCCGCAGAGGAAGAACAGCACGGCGGGCAGTATGATGACGCTCGCGCCCGCGCCCTGCGCGACATTCGTGACGGCAGTGACGAGCGATTCCATGACCGGCGTATTGAGCGCAAAGAGCGCGCCGGTCAGCAGGCTTGTGGAAACATAGAGGATCGTCCGGCCCCAGCCGGTCTCGCGCATGATTTTGGAATACAGCCGAAACGTGCGCCCCATCAGGGCGAAGGAGACGGCCTGCTTGTCCTTACTCATTGATACCAGCTCCTTTGCGCCTCGAACATATCGGCGAACAGCCCGCCCGCGGCGAGCAGCTCCGCCTGAGTGCCCTCCTCGGCGATTCTGCCGCCGTCGATCACGAAGATGCGGTCGGCCAGACGGGTTGAGCCGAGGCGGTGGCTGATGAACAGCGTGGTCACGCCGCGGCTCATGCCGGCGAACTGCTCGTAAAAGCGGCTCTCGCTCATCGGGTCGAGCGCGGCGGTGGGTTCGTCCAGTATGCGCACCGGCGTGCCGCTCACCAGCGCCCGGGCGATCGCCACGCGCTGCCATTCGCCGCCGGAGAGATCCTGGCCGCCCTCGTAAATTTTGCCCAGCGGCGTGTCCAGTCCCTTGGGGAGCGCGTCGATCGTGTCTCTCAGGCCGACGGTGCGCACGGCGTCCTCCACGCGCGCCTCGCGGGCGGGAAGCCCCACGGCGATGGAATCCCGCGCGGGCACCTGATAGCGCGCGAAATCCTGAAACACCACCGAGCAGAGCGACTTGAGCGCCTTCGCGTCATAGGTGCGGATATCGCGGCCATTGAGCAGGATCTCGCCCTTGAAATCGCGGTAAAGGCCGGTCATCAGCTTGGTCATGGTGGTCTTGCCCGCGCCGTTCACGCCGACGAAGGCGTAGTGCTTGCCCTTTTCGAGCTTCAGACTGAAATCGTCCAGCACATTGCGCTCCGTGTTCGGATAGGCGAACGTGACGTGCTTAAATTCCAGCGATTCGAACGGAAGGGGCGGCTCGAGCGGCGCATCGGTTGCGCCGTCGGTTTCCTCGAGCTGGGAAAACTCGGTCAGCTCGCGGGCGTAGGCGCGGCCCTCGCCGATGCAACTCATGCAGTATTGCAGGCCGGCGATCTGGTTCTTGATGCTGAACAACGCGGAGACGACCGCCACCATCGTGCCGATGGACATCTCGCCGCGCGCCGTGGGAATGGCCAGCATGACGGCGGTGATCGCGACGGCGGTCATGCAGAGCGTGGCCAGCACGGCGCGTGAAACGGCGTTCACGCGCTGGAATCGGAAATAGGAGACGTAGGCGCGCTCGTATTCCTGCGCATAGCGGTCGGTCAGCGCGTCCGCATAGCCGAACAGCGCGCGCTCCTCGGAAAAATCGCGCTCAAGGCACGCCTTTTCCAGCTCGCCGTAGCGCCGTTTTTCGCGCTCGATTTTCGCCTTTTCGTCATAGCTCTTGCCGCCCATGTGCAGCGAATAGGCGATCAGCGCCGCCAGACACGCGGCCAGCACCAGCGCCGCCCACCAGACGTTCGCCGCCACCAGAATCACAACGCCCGCAAACGAGAGCACGATCTGTATGAGATAGATCATGCCGTCGAGTATGCTGTGGATCTTGTCCTCCGGCGCGCTGGTCATGCGGCTGATGAGATCCCACGTCTTGCCGTCCTCGATATAGCGGTAGTCGAGGGCCGCCGCCTTGGCCGCGATGGCCGGACGATAGTGCAGCCGCAGCGCGCGCTTGACCGCCTGCACGGCGTAATTGTCAAACTCCCAGCGGCTGAAGTTGAGAAATTTGGTCGCCAGAACCGCGATCAGCGGCCCTATGCACGCCGACACGGCCCGTTCGCCCCGCGCCATGGCCAGCGCCGAATCGATGAACCAGGCCGAGGAGAGCGCGTCGATCAGCGGAAAGACCGCGATCAGCGCGTTTAAGCCCAGCGACAGGATAAACGCACCCGGCGCGATGGTGACGATCGAGGGAATCAGATTGAGCACAGTATATGTTTTCGATTTGAGCTTCACAAATGAAACCTCGCTTTCTGCGTAATGGGGAAGCGATCTATGTAAAACCGCGCTCTATCCGCGCATCCTTCCGCACGCGGAGAGTATTGAGCCGGCGCACTGCGCATATCAGAATTGTTAGAATATGCACACCTAATAATATAATACCTCCCCGAAAAATGTCAAGGGTTTGTTTTACTTATGTGTCGATTCGTTTAATTGCGCCAAATGCGCGCGGCGCGATTCATGCGCTCTTGCGGAGCGGGCGGCGGGCGTGATAGAATAGGAGCATCAATCGATCCTACAAAAGGAAGTGAGAGCGTGCGGACGCTGACATATACCGCGGACGCGGCGGACGAGGGGCGCGCCATCAAGCGGATTATCCGATCGAAAATGGCCGTCTCGCACGGACAGCTGGCCTCGCTCAAGCAGAAGAATGCCGTGCTGCTGGACGGACGAAGCGTTCACGCCAACGAGATCGTTCATGCGGGGCAGACGATCTCGCTGCTGCTTGAGGACGAGGCGGGCGGCGTGGCCGTGCCGGCAGAGGGCGATGTGAACGTCGTCTACGAGGACGAGGACATACTCATCGTGGACAAGAGCGCGCCGCTGGCCTGCATGAGCGGCGTGCAGCACCCCGACGACGCGCTCGAGAACCGGCTGGCCTGGCGCTATCGCGGCGAGAATTATGTGTTCAGGCCGGTCAACCGGCTGGATAAGGGTACGAGCGGACTCATGGCCGTGGCGAAGCACGCGCACGCCCAGCAGGTGCTCCAGAATATGCTGCACACCGACGCGTATGTGCGGGAATATCTCGCGCTGGCGGTGGGGCGGGTCGAGCCGGAGAGCGGCACGATCGACGCGCCCATCGGCAAGGCGGACGGCGCGACGGTGCGGCGGGAGGTGCGCGCGGACGGAAAGCGCGCCGTGACGCACTATGAAACAGTGCTGCGCGGCGAGAATTACACGCTTCTGCGCGTGCGATTGGAGACAGGGCGGACGCATCAGATTCGGGTGCATCTTCAGCATATCGGGCATCCGATCGCGGGGGATTTTCTGTATGGCGAGGAGGATGCGCGATTGCCGGGGCGGTTTGCGCTTCATTCGGCGCGGCTGGTGCTGACGCATCCCGTGACGGGGGAGCGCATGGCGTTTGAGAGCGACGCGCCCCGCGTGTTTTATGATATGCTGGCGGCGGGCAGTGCCGCGCGGCCTGACTCGAATGTCTGAGCGAACAGGGGCGATTGTGCGGCCACACGACTTGCCCGGCCAGCCGCAGTGCGGCCTCCACTTATTGGAGCCGGGCAATTCTTCGTTATACCCGAGCGCCCCTCGCCGCGTAAAGCGCACCCACATCACGAATCAAATGAAGAGAGTCCAGAGAGCCAATGGCTCTTTGGCGCAGGTTTGGGGGCGCGCAGCCCCCAACGTTCTCCCCGCGGCA
>SFOF01000183.1 GCA_004552515.1 Clostridiales bacterium | reverse complement strand
TCGTCTATCTGATCTTCTCGGCGGGGCTGAGGATGATTAAGGCGCTGGATAAGAGCGTAATGAACAAAGTGATCGTCGCGCTGGTCATGGCGGCGATGGTGCTTTTCTCGGCGCTGGCCGTGTCGTTTTCGTCGATCTTTTATATCCTCATCTGCGGCGTGATTGGTCTGGTCGTCTGGGGGATCCGGCGCGGAAGGGGGCGGGCGAAATGATCTATCTCAAGCTGTTTCTGAGCTTTTTGATGATTGGCGCGGTGTCCTTCGGCGGCGGCTACGGCATGGTGTCGCTGATCCGCGAGACGGTGCTCTCCAACGGCTGGCTGGCGGAGGAGGAGTTCCTGAACTTCATCGCCGTGTCGGAATCCACGCCCGGGCCGCTGGCTGTCAATATGGCCACGTTCATCGGCTCGTCGCAGGCCGGTTTTACGGGCGCGCTGGTTTCGACGCTGGGCGTGGTGCTGCCCTCGTTCGTCATCATTCTTGTGATCGCCGCGCTGCTTCGGAACCTGCTGAAATACGCGGGCGTGAACGCCTTTTTAAGCGGCGTGCGGCCGTGCGTCGTGGCGATGATCCTCGCGACGGCGCTCATCATGGGGCTGAACGCGCTCTTCGGCTTCACGGCGGTTGGCGGCGGCTTTTCGATCGACGGCCGCGCGCTGATCGTGTTTCTGCTGCTCTGGGGCGTTCACTTCCTGTGGCGGAAAACGCGCGGCAGGAACCCCTCGCCCATCGCCATGATCGCACTCTCGGCGGCGCTGGGGATCGTTCTGTGGAGCTTCTGAGCCGGCTGATTATCGAAAAAGCGCGGCAGATCATGCCGCTTTATGAAAGGGAGATACCGCAATGAGCACTGTAAAACGACCGCTGTTCGTCTTTGCCGGCCAGTCCAACATGGAGGGCGGCGCGGCCTATCCGCCGTCCGAGCAGATTCGCTTTTCCGATTCCTACGAATACCTGCACAAGCCCCGCCGCTTTGGCGAGGAACGGGGCGTTTTCAAGAAAACGGCCTATCCGGCGGGCGAGTTCTCCTATGAGAAGCTGGAGGAGGCCTATTCTCCGCTGGATGATTTCCGTTCGCTCAGTTCGCTGGACACATTTTTTGAGCACACGTTTTTCGTGCCTGCGCTGAGCAATCTCAAGAGCGAGGCGGACAAGTCGGTCTATCCGTTCGAAGGCTACAGTGAGGCGAATTTTGTGCCGAGCCCCTGCCTGCCGCCCTATCTGGTGCGGGACTGGGAAGCGCGCGGCCACGTCTGCGCCTATGCGCACATCGCCAAGGGCGCGGTGAGCATCGAGCATTACCTCAATCCGGAGATGCTCGCGCGCTTCGATCGGGAACGCGCGTCGATTCCCGGCGCGCACGACGCGCGGTATCGTCCGGCCATGACCGGCGCGGCGGGCGCATATTTTGACGAAAAGACGCGCGATTTCTTCGCGGACAGCGAGGCGCGCTTCCCGGGCGACGATCTGTCCGTGCGCGCGCTGTTCTGGCTCCAGGGCGAGAGCGATCCGAACTGGCCGCAGGCGGAATATCTGCTGGCGCTGCGCCTTTTCTGGGAGCAGGCGCGCAGCCTGGGCTTCACGCACTTTTTCTGCATCCGCGTGGGCAACTGGCGCGACGACGCGATCATCAACGTCATTCGGGCGCAGGAGCAGTTCTTCAGCGAGACGGAGGGCGCTTATATGCTGACGCGCGTCAGCTCATATTTCCCCATGCCGGGCCGCGACGAGAGCGGCTGGTTCATCGAAACGCCGCCCGCCGAGACGCAGAACTGCCGGGACAGCTGGTTCGGCTTTGCCAACGATCACTACAATCAGAAAGCCTTTGAGCTGATTTCCGCACGCTGCGTGCCCAATATGGAGAGAATCCTGTATGAAAACAAGCCGCCGGTGCTGGAGCCGGAGCTGCTCCGCGGCCTGCGCTGATTTCTGAAAGAATGAAACGTCCTGCTTATGGCGGGGCGTTTTTTTTGTAGGATTTCACGAGCGACAAACTGATAAAATGTTAAAGCAATATTGACTTTCGTTGTGAATTGAGTTATAATGAAGATGAAAGCTCGAACTGATGAACGAAAGAGGGGATCGGCCTATGTACATCGCGCACATTCGCGAATCGGACGGAAAAGAGCAGACGCTTTCATCGCATTGCCGGAATGTGGCGGCGCTCTGCTCAAGGGGCGCTGAGATCGTCGGTCTGTCAAAGTTGGCGGAGCTTATCGGCCTGACGCACGACATGGGCAAGGCCACGGATGAATTTGCGGACTATCTGCGCGCGGCGCTCAGGGACGACAAGGCGAAATCTCCGCATCATCACGCGCCGACGGGAGCGATCTATGCCTATCGCCGCTGGTTTATGCGCGAAAACGCGTCGGCCTGTGAGCGTGCGGCGGCGCAGATTGCCATGCTGTGCATACTGGGGCATCATGCGGGCCTGACGGACTGCCTTGATGTGAAAGGCAAGTCGACGCTTCTTAAAAATATGAAAGACGAAGCGGTTCCCGTCCATGCCGATGAAGCGATCGCATGGTTTTTGCAGAACATTGCGGATGAAGCCGAGCTGGACGCGCTGTTTGAGAGCGCCTGCCGCGAATTGTCCGCGCTCTTTCCCGATCTGGACAGGCCGTCGGCCGATACGGCGGTCGCGCTGGGGCTGATCAGCCGCCTTATGCTGAGCGCGCTGGTGGACGCGGATCGATGGGATTCCGCCTGCTTTGAATACGATGAAAATCCGTTTGAAGCCGCGGCTGCTCCCGACTGGAACGCGCTGCTCAATACATTCGAGCGCTTCCGCCAGACGCATTTGAGCGGCGAGGGCGATATCAACCGCATACGCGCCGACATTTCCGATCTGTGCTGGCAGAAGGCCGCGTCTGAAACGGGCGTCGTTACGCTGTCCGTGCCGACGGGCGGCGGCAAGACGTTTTCCAGCCTGCGCTATGCGCTCAGACACGCCGCCCTCAACGGGCAGAGGCGCCTGTTCTACATCATTCCCTACAACACCATACTCGATCAGAACGCCCGCGACATCCGCGAGGCGCTTGCGGACTATCCCTCCATACTGGAGCACCATTCCAACGTCGTCATCGAGTCGGAGGACGAGCGGCGCGCCGACCGGTCTGCCGGGCGTCATTCCAACACCGAGTCGGAGGACGAGCAGGCCGACTACAAGCGCCTGACCGAGCGCTGGGACAGCGACATCATACTCACCAGCCTGGTGCAGTTCCTCAACGCCTGCTATGCCGCGCCCAACTCGGCGGCGCGCCGCTTCCACGCGCTGACCAACGCCGTGCTGATATTCGATGAAATTCAGTCTCTGCCCAAGGCCTGCAAGGTGCTCTTTGAGCGCGCGATACAGTTTTTGACGCAGTATTGCCGCAGCACAGTCGTGCTCTGCACGGCCACGCAGCCGCGCCTTTCGCTCACGCCCGCGCCGGTCGAGCTGATGCCCCATGTCGAGGCGCTCTATGAGCGGCTGAAGCGCGTCCGCTATATTCCGCAGCTCGACGCGGAACGAACCTGCGCGTCCGCCGGCGCGGAGATTGCGCGCATGCTCGAGGAAAAATCCGTGCTGGCCATACTCAACACAAAGGCCGCCGCATGGAGCGTCTATGACGCGGCGACGCAGGCGCTCCGCGAGCGCGGCCATGCTCTCGCCGCGTTTGATCCGCTCCTGCCGGAGGACACGCTTGCGGACGCGGCCAGAGCCTGTTCGCCGGATGAAATCCTCTGCGTCCACATGAGCACGCTGCTCTGCCCGGCGCACAGGAAGAAGCTCATCGCGTGGATCAAGGCGTGGCTGAGGGCGGGCAGGCGCGTGCTGTGCGTTTCTACCGCGCTGATCGAGGCCGGCATCAACGTGAGCTTCCCTGTGGTCATACGCGATCTGGCGGGATTGCCGAGCGTCGTTCAGGCCGCGGGCCGCGCAAACCGCAATATGGAATACGGATGCGGAGACGTGCTGATCTGGAACTTCCCGGAAGAGGCGCGGGCGCTGGCGCATCTGGAGGACGTTCAGCACGGCGCGGACATCACACGTACTTTTCTGAATAGTGCGTCAATCGACAACGACGAGCTGGATTCTCCGAAAATGATCGAGAACTATTTCAATCAGGAAGCGCGGTACATCGAAGAGAAGCAGGAATTCCCCGTCGAAGTTCGAGAGGACGGCCTGAGAAAGTCGTGTTATCTGACAGAATTGCTCGGGAAAAACACTCAAATTGTTTCGGGAATTGGTAAGTATAAATCGCTGAAGCCGCTGGTTCTGCACCAGAGCTTCCGCACGGCTGGCAAGTATTTTTACGTCATCCCGGACGACACGAAATCCGTCATCGTGCCGTGGGGCGGCGGCGCGGAGCTCATCGCCGCGCTGAACGGCGAACACGATATGCGCGAGGAGATTCGGCTTTTGCGGCGGGCGCAGGCCTACAGCGTAAACGTCTATGACAACATGTACAGGCGGCTGAAAAACGCGGGGGCGATCAGCCTGATAGGAAACAGCGGCGTTTGCGCGCTGGCCGAGGGGTTTTACAGCGATGCGGGCGGCGTGTCGGTGGAGCAGAGTGAGCTGGAGTTGCTTGAATGGTAGATGAATAGGCGTTTTTCTGGTTCGGCGTTGAGTTGTAGAATGCGAATGTAAGTTCGTATACGGGCGTGATTGTAAAATATGTTTCAATATTAACTACGAACTTTACACGTGCAGAGAAGTATGCTAAAATGTAAATGACGAGGCGGTAAATGTGGAAGGGGGTGCCATCAAATTGATGACACCCCGCCCTCCTGGGTAGTTCTTTC
>SFOF01000182.1 GCA_004552515.1 Clostridiales bacterium | reverse complement strand
CAAGGTGCGCGCCACCTGCGAGAAGCGCGGCGTGGAGCTGCTGAGTATGTGTACCACCGAGTTCAAGATGACCGACGCGCAGTACCGCGACGCGTGGCTCGCCGGCCTGAAGGAGAGCTGCGAGGCGGCCAACCGCGTGGGGGCGAAGCGCCTGATCACTCAGGTGGGCCAGGACACGGGCGCGCCGCGCGCCGAGCAGCACAAGAACATCGTCGAGACGCTCAAGCTGGCCGCGCCCATTCTGGACAAGACCGGCGTGACCATCATGATCGAGCCGCTCAACACGCTCTACAACCATCCGGGCTACTATCTCTGGTCGGCCGTCGAGGCGTTCGAGATCATCCATGAGGTCAATCATCCGCTGGTCAAGATCGTCTATGACATCTATCATCAGCAGGTGATGGAGGGCAACATCATCAACAACATCACCAACAATCTCGACTGCATCGCGCATCTCCATTCGGCGGGCCATCCCGGCCGCATCGATTTGCAGTTCGGCGAGAACGACTACAAGTACATCTTCAAGCGCGTGGACGAGGCCGGCTATACCGGCGCGTGCGGCCTGGAGTTCCGCCCGACGCTGGGCGGCGAGGAGAGCCTGAAGGAGTTCAGGCGCATCTATCTGGACGAGAAGTAAAAAGCGCATACAAAACGAGCGCCGCGGGGAGACGATTCCTCCGCGGCGCTGTTTTTTTGTCCGCTTCAGCGCCTGAAATGCGCGCCTTTTTACACGAAAAGCGGAAAAAAGCACAAAATTGACGTTGAAAAGCACAAAGTAAGCTGTTCGAGGCGGCGCGGATTGACGGCGCGAATGAAATGCAGGTGGTTCGGCATATCTCCCTTCCGCATATCGTGCCCATGCTGATCGTTCAGCTGATATTGGCGGTGGGCGGCATCATTCGGGGCGATTTCGGCCTGTTCTACTATGTGCCGCGCAATCTGGGCGTGCTCTATCCCATCACGGAGGTCATCGACACCTATGTGTTCAAGGCGCTGACGACCAACGGCGATTTTGGAATGAGCGCCGCGGTCGGGCTGTTCCAGTCGGTGGTCGGATGTCTGATGATCCTTTTGACCAACAAGCTGGCCAGCTCGGTCGATTCGAGCCTGGGCCTGTTCTGAGGAGGAAAAGCATGAAGAAACGCACCAAGAGCCTTGCGGGCGGGCGCATAAGGCCGTGGGTCATACACGGCGTGCTGATCGTGTTCTGCTTTATCTGCCTGCTGCCGCTGCTGATGACGATTTCCATATCGCTGACGGACGGCGACAGCATTGCCCGCTATGGGTATCGGCTCATTCCCGACCGGATCAGCCTCAAGGCGTATGAGTATGTGTTCGCCCAGCCGCAGCAGGTTATTACGGGCTACAGAAATTCGCTGTATATTACGATCGTCGGCACGGCGCTCAACGTGTTTGTGACGGCCATGGCGGCCTATCCGCTCAGCCGGGCGGATTTCCGGTTCAGGGGCGCTCTTTCGGTCTATATCTTTGTGACGATGATCTTCAGCGGCGGGCTGGTGGCCAGCTATATTCTGGTCGTGCGGTATCTGCATTTGAAAAATTCGCTTATGGCGCTGATTCTGCTGCCGGTTGCCGCGCCCTATAACATTTTCCTGACGCGGATACTGTTTCAGGACATCAGCCCGTCGCTGATCGAGGCGGCGGAGCTGGACGGCTCGGGCGAGTTCAATACGTTCATAAGGATCGTCATGCCGCTGTCCCTGCCCATTATTGCGACGATTACGCTGATGATCGTGCTGGGTTCCTGGAATGAATCCTTCAACGCGATGCTCTACATCGACGACGCGGGGAAGCGGCCCATGCAGCTGATTGGGAGAACATCGGCGACGCGACGGCGCCCGGCAGCGTGCGCTCGCTGGACGAGGCTCCCGTCGTGTTCAACGAGTACGACACCGACGAATTCCGCGATTTCATTGCGACCTGCGCCGATTTCGCGGCGAAGGGCTACATTCCGGCCAACGAGCTGACGCAGCCTATACGCTGTTCATGTTCGATCAGACGATGGGGCCGGTGCGGCACGCGATGGTGCTGAATCTGACGGAGGATACGTTGAACGACGATCTGTTTGAGAGCGAGGCGAGGGAGCTGCTGGCGCTGGACGCGGCGGGGAATGTGGTCAAGGGCAGCGGCGCGCATCCGTTCATGACGCGCCTGACGGGGGACTGGCTGGAGGAGCTGACTCGATCAGAGCGCGGCTGCATGGTGACGCGCGTGGACGGGCGCAGGAGCCTGATCAGCTGGACGACGCAGGCCAATTACGGCTGGACGTTTGTCTCGGCGCTTCCCATCGGCGAATTGCTGGGCGACCGGCGGCTTGTGGGCGTTTACATCATCGCGGGGATCTGCCTGGCGATTCTGCTGACGCTGATGAGGAACTACTTCCTTTTCAAAAAGAGCGCGCGCGATATGAAGCGGATGGAGGCGGAGGCCGGCGTTTCCTTTGACCAGCAGCAGGCCGTGCTGAGAAAATTCATCGCGCAGGGCTTTGTGGAGGACAACGGCGGGGAGCAGCTGGCGCGCAATCACATCCAGTTCGACATGGAGCGCCGCTTTATGCTGATGTGGTTCCAGATGGATCGAACGATCGCCTGCTGGGAAAGCCATGAGCTGCGGCAGCGGAAAAGGCAGGGCATGGCGCTGGTTCAGGCGCTGAACGCGGCCTGCCCCGAGACGCTGCGGCATGAGACGCTCGAGGTCAACAGCGCCGCCTATGTGCTGATCCTGAACGTCGAGCGGCGGCCGGCCAGGGAGACGCTTTATGCCATGGCGCGCGACATGGCCGCCGCGCTGGAGCGGGTATCGGGCGAAACGTTCTCGTGCGTCATCGGCGACGAGGTGGAGGATTATCAGGATCTGCACGAGCATTACGGCTATTGCCACAGCGCGATCGGTTACAGGCTCTTTGAGGGCGCTCGGACGATCATGACGGCGCGGGAGGCGCGGCGGCGGGACGCGCTCGTGCTGACAGGCGACGCGGAGACGCTGGCGCAGATCGACAAAAATCTCCGGCTGGGCCGCGCGGCGGCGCTGTTTACGGGGCTGATGGAGCAGGTTCGGCAAAGCGCGTATTCGACGCTGTACGGCGTAACGTTTGAGATGAGCCGGCTCATTATGCGCCTTGCGGAGGACATGGGCGAGTTTTTTGAGACGGAGTGGTATTGTACGCTGCCCGCCGCGCGGGTGGGCATCGATCATTTTGATTCGCTCGCGCTGCTGGAGCAGACGTATATCCGGGCCATCGACGACATTTGCGCGTATGTGTGCGGCAAAAGGCGCGATCATGAAATGGCGCAGAAGCATGACGACCTGATCCGTGAGGTCGATCAGATCATTGCGCAGAGCTATGAGGACGCCAATCTCAACGCCGATGTGATTGCGGAGCGCTTTTCGATGTCGTCCGCCTATCTGAGGCGGCTGTACAGAAAGGAAACGGGCCGCTCCCTGAACGATACGCTGATGGACGTGCGCCTTCAGAAAATCTGCGATCTGCTGGCCGGCACGGACAGGCCGCTGAACGACATTGCGGAGGCCTCGGGGATCCGCAACGCCAATTATCTGTATAAGGTCTTTAAGAAGGCGTATGGCATGACGCCCATCGAGTATCGCGCCCTGAACGGCGCAAAGCGCGGCGATTAACGGGAAAAGCGCATAAGTGAAGCGGCCCGCCGGAAGCTGAAAAAGGCTCCCGCGGGCCGCAGGTTTTTAGAAATCTTATTGGAAATAGGAGTCTGTCCAGCTGTAGCCGCAGCCGTTGCAGCTGTGGCGGACATAGCCCCACTGCGTGCCGCTGGGCGGAACCACCGTTTCGGTATAGTCCGGCGCTGCGCAGGCCTCGGGCTTCAGCACAACGTCGAAATTCTTCGTCTCGTAGGACTGGAAGGAATCGGTGTTGCCGCCGGTCTGCGTCGGCTTGCTCAGATCCTCGCCGATCACCGCCTTGCAATAGGCGCGCCTGTCCGGGTTGTCCTCAAAGAAGTGGATCTGTCCCGATACGATGTTGTTGATGACCGCGCCCGCGTCGTATTTCGTGCGGCAGTGATAGTACATCCCCACGACACCGCCGTTGTGCACATAGCCGTGGCAGGAATCATAGCCGTCGATATCGACCATGCAGATGCGTATATCGGCGATGCCGCAGGCCAGTATGCCGCCCATGAACTCCTCGCAGCGGCTGTCGCGGTTGCGATCCTCAAAGACCAGCTCGACATCGACATTGCACAGCTCGATTTTTCCGCAGCCGTAGCCGATCAGTCCGGCCACGCCCACCATAACGCCCGAGCTGACCATGTTGACCCGCCCCCTGACCGTGCAGCTTTTGATCGTGCTGCGGTCGGCATAGCCCGCCAGCCCCGCCGCGAAGCAATGGCTGTCGTTGGCGATATCGACGTAAACGCCGACCAGCTTCAAATTCTGCACCGTGGCGTTTTCCAGCACGGAAAACAGGCCGGCAAAGGCGGTGTCGTATTCCTTCTTGTTGCCGTCGAAGGCGCTGCGGCGATCCGGCCCCGGCTGCCTGACGGTCAGGTTATAGAGCGTGTGGCCGCCGCCGTCGAACGTGCCGGAAAAGGCGAGGGGAACCCACTCGACGCCGCTCATGTCCAGATCATTCATCAGCCGGTACGCGCCGCCGGGGTTATCGGCGATGGCCTTCAGGCCGTCCGCGTCGTAGATTTCGGTAAACTGTCCCTCGGCGCAGACGGCGGCAAAGATGCAGGGCAGCAGCGAAAAGGCCAGCAGGAACGCAAGCGCGCGCTTAATCATCGTCGGATTCCCTCTTTCCGCGGCGCGATGGACGACCGGCCGCTCTTCGAT
>SFOF01000016.1 GCA_004552515.1 Clostridiales bacterium | reverse complement strand
TATGATGGGCAGGGGTGGATTCGAACCACCGAAGTCTGCGACGGCAGATTTACAGTCTGCTCCCTTTGGCCACTCGGGAACCTACCCATGCTTGCTTGTCCCTTGCATCGGAACAAAATGTATTATAGCACAACGCGCGCCGTTTTGCAAGGGGTAAAAGCCACTTTTTTTCACTTTTTCGCGATTTTTTTGATGCGCGCGCTTTGGCGATCATGAGGACGCAAAAAACGGGAGCGGCGCGCCGATCAGGGCTGAAAGATGCGGCCTGCCCCGCTCAAACAGACAGCCCCTGTCTCAGAGCGGGCGAGGGCTGCCTGAACTTGCGGCTCATTCTTTGAGGGATGCTTCGGCGCGGATGAAAAGCGCTGCTCCCTGAGACTGCGCCGTATTCATCGCCGCTGCGGCCGACGTGAACCTGTGCGCCGCTATTCCCCGCGCCGCCGCACGGGCAGACAGATTTCGTAATAGCGCTCGGCCCTGCGCCGATCGCGATCCGTCCACAGATGCAGCCGCTCGAGGATGTCTTCGCCGCGCCTCTCGTAGCCGGAGGACGGCAGCCAGCAGTCGAGGATCTGATGAAGCAGCGCCGGCAGCGCTTCCCATGCCCGCGCGCCGCGCTCCGTCGCAAAGACGGCGAACAGTCCGGCGGAGATAATCTGCCGCTCGACTGGCTCGCCGGTGTCTGGCCTGAGCCGATCCTCCTCGCGGGCGATCAGATAGCGGCCGCCGCGCCATAGCCCGTACCACACGCCGTCCATGGCCGCGCTGCCCTTTTCGTTCCACGCGCCGCAGATTCGCCCCGGCACGTCCTCGCAGGTATCGGCCCACAGCGCGTGCCGCAGCGCCTCGCGCGTGGGGTAGAGCGTCTCGTCAAACGGCGCGGACAGGCCGCAGATCGTCGTTTCGGGCAGGTTTACCAGCGTCATCGTCATGCTTTTTCCTCCTTTGACGGTCAGCGCAAACGAGACGGGCGGGCAGACGATCGCCGCTGCGCCGCTTTTGCGCCATGGATCGGGCGCAAGGCCGTGCCAGCGCCTGAACGCGCGGGAAAACGCGTCGGCGCTGCTCCAGCCGTACTTTATGGCCGTGTCAATGACGCTTTCGCCCGCGCGCAGATCGTCTGCGGCGCGCGTCAGACGGCGGCGGCGCACATATTCCGCGGGAGTCATGCCGGTCATGTAGCAGAAGAGCCGCTTAAAGCCGGCCGTGTCCAGGCAGGCCGTTTTCGCGGCGGCGTTCCAATCGACGCTTTCCTCCAGCGTTTCCTCGATGCGCGCCATCGCGCTGTTGAGCCGCTCAATCATGTCCATAAGCGCACCTCCTGACTGTATTTTAGCATACGGCGCGCCGCAGAGCACGACTTTTTGCACGCAAAAAAGACCGCCCCGCACCGGAGCGTTTCTCAAAATTCATGGGACGCAGATTCTACGCTTTTTTCGCCCCGCTCAGGCCCGAAAGCTCTGAATGGACGAAAAATCCGCTCGAATTTGCAGTCCCGTCCTTTTGAGAGACGCTCTCATCCGGCGAAACGGCCCCCTCTTTCATCTGTATGGCCGAGGGCTTAGTCCTCCCTGACCGGCTCGCGCTCGCGGAAGAGCAGCGAGATCGACCACAGGCCGGCGACGCCCACGATGGCGTAGATGATCCGGCTCAGTACGGCCGTCTGACCGCCGCAGATCCACGCCACAGCGTCGAATTGGAACAGGCCCACCAGCAGCCAGTTCAGCGCGCCGATGATGACCAGTATCAGCGAAATCCTGTCCAGCATGGTTCACACATCCTTTCGCTTAATCGCCGCCGAACGCTGCCGGCGGATAACGTCAGTATGCCCCGCCGCGGCCGAAATTATGGGGCGGTCAAAAAAATTTTGAATTTCTTAAAAACATATGTTTTTAAGGGAACAGGAATATGGTATACTGAAGTCGAATATTATACGGACAATGACGCTCGTATCGATAAAGGAGGGTGGAACCATGAAAAGGGCATTGACGATACTGCTGGCGGTCGCGCTGGCCGCGGCGGTCGGCGCGGCGGCTGTGTTCGGCGCGGAGCTGGGGACGGCGCGGAGCAATCTCGCCCGCGTGACGGCGCAGCGCGATCAGCTCGATAAGGAACTGAACGACAAGGACGCGCTCAATCAGTCGAACGGCGAGGCGCTCAGCGCGCTGCAAACCAGCGCCGATTCGCTCTCCGCAGAGCTGACGGAGACGAAAAACGCGCTGACCGAGGCGCAGACGACCGTCGAATCGCTTACCGATCAGCTCAAGACGCGCGACGAGGAAGCCGCGGCGCTCGGCGACCGCCTGACTCAGGCGCAGAGCGAGCTGGAGCAGACGAAGAAGGATCTCGAGGACGCGAAGGCCGATGTGCAGGACGCGCTCTCGGTGAACGAGACGATCCGCGATCTGCAGGCGCGTCTTCAGGCCGCCGAGGACGAGGCGGCGCAGCTGCGCGCGGGCGATCAGGCGCGTCTGGACGCCATCGCCGATTTGCAGAGCCGGCTGGACGAGACGGACAGCGCCCTGCAAACCAGCACGAAGAACTATAACGACGCGCTCGCCAAGCTGACCGACGCGGAGAACGAGCTGGCGGGCAAGAAGGCGCTGCTGGCCGAAAAGGAAGCCGAGCTGGCGCAGAGCAGCGGCAGCTCTCAGGCGCTTTCCGATCAGGTGACGCAGCTGCAAATCGATTTGCAGGCCGCGCAGGAGGAGCTGAGCGGCGTGAAGGCGCTCCTGAACGAGGCGGAAACCGCGCGCGATGAAAACGCGAGCGAAGCCAGCGATCTGAAGAGCCAGCTGGATGAGCTGACCGCCCGTCAGCAGGAGGAGCAGACCGCGCTCGAGCAGATCATCAGTGAACGCGACGCGCTCTCCAAGCAGGTGACCGCGCTGCAAGATGCGGAAAACACCGTCTCGACGCTGCAAAGCAATCTGGCGGCCGTCACCGCCCAGCGCGATGAATTGCAGACCACCTGCAACGATCTGACGGCCAGGGTGGCCGCGCTGGCCGATTCCGAAAAGACGATCACTGACCTGCAAGCCCAGCTTGCGGACGTTACGGCGAAGCGCGACGATCTGACGGCCAGGGTGGCCGCGCTGGCCGATTCGGAAAAGACGATCACTGACCTGCAAGCCCAGCTTGCGGACGTTACGGCGAAGCGCGACGAGCTGCAAACGCAGTGCGACGATCTGACGGCCAAAGTAGAAGCGCTGGCCGATTCGGAAAAGACGATCACTGACCTGCAGGCCCAGCTTGCGGACGTTACGGCGAAGCGCGACGAGCTGCAAGCGCAGTGCGACGATCTGACGGCCAAGGTGGAAGCGCTGGCCGATTCGGAAAAGACGATTGCCGATCTGCAAGCCCAGCTTACGGACGCGACGACTAAGCGCGACGATCTGCAAACGCAGTGTGACGATCTCGCCGCGCAGGTGGAAGCGCTCAAGGACGCGGGCGATAAGCTGGAGAGCGTCAAGGGCGAGTTGGCCGACGCGAAGGACGCGCTCAAGGCCATGACCGCCGAGCGCGATCAGCTGCAAAGCCGCGTCGATCAGCTGACCGCGGCGCTGGATCAGGCCACGCAGCCGCCGGAGGGCGACGAGACGCAGACGACTCAGACCGTCAGCCAGGAGATGTCGCTCAACCTGACGCTGCCCGAGGGCGTGACGGCCATGGCCTTTAACGGCGGGCTGATGATCACGCGCGACGACGGCACGGCGCAGGCGCAGCTGAATCTGTGGGCCGACGAAAACGGCGCGCCCTACACGCCTGACACCATGGACATCGCGCAGCTGCTGGAGAACGTCATGCAGAGTATGTTCCCGAACGGCGACCGTCCCGAGGCGGCTGCCACCGAAACGCCCGAGGGCTGGCGCTTCCAGACGGCGGGTGAGGACGGACAGACGACCGACGTGTGGCTGTTCAAAGGCCCGAGCCGCCTGTACTGCCTGGAGACTGTGGGCGATGCGGACGCGGCCGGCGCGCTGGCCGACGCGATCGCCGCGGGGCTTCAGCTCTGGTAAGGCGGAAACGCTTTCCCAGGCGCGGCTTTAGAGCACGGATGCGTCCGAGGGGGCGCTCCACGAATAACGAAAGGAGACTTACGCCATGTTCTCAATGATTCTTCTGATTGTCCTGCTGGTCATTTACGCGGCTGCCGCCATCAGCAGTATGCGCCATTCCGACAATCTCCTGATCGGCGCCATCTCGGATTTCGCGCTGGCGGCGCTGTGGGCGGGGTTCGTCGTGACCTACATCCTTGAGGATGCGGCTTCCAGCACATGGTTCCTCTGGCTGCACACGATTCTGGGCGCGCTGCTCGTCGTGCTGTGCGTGATTTCCGGTATTCGCAAGCTCAGGAGAAGATGAGATAATATAGCGGGCGCTCCGCTGGCTTCGGCTGGCGGGGCGCTTTTTCATATTGACAAGGACGTTTTATGTCGTGTAAACTGTCTGGGAGGGGCGCGGCGGAGCGCTCCTGAGAATGAATAAACGACCCGCGGCATGGCGGGCGAGAGGGAACAGCCTATGAAAAAGACCATCGGGATTCTGGCGCACGTCGATGCGGGCAAAACCACGTTTTCCGAGCAGATCCTCTATCATGCCCACGCGCTGCGCGCCTGTGGCCGCGTGGATCACAAGGACGCGTTCATGGACAGCCATCCCATCGAGCGCGAGCGCGGCATTACGATATTTTCCGATCAGGCGTGCTTCGACTATGACGGCGACACATGGTATCTGGTGGATACGCCGGGCCACGCCGACTTTTCCTCCGAGATGGAGCGCGCGCTGTCGGTGATGGACTATGCCGTGGTGGTGGTGAGCGCCGTCGAGGGCGTTCAGAGCCACACGGAGACGGTCTGGCGGCTGCTGGAGCGCTATCAGGTGCCGGCGTTTGTGTTCCTCAACAAGATCGATCGCGCTGGCGCGGACGCGGACGCGGTGATCGCGCGCATCCGGGAGCGGCTGAGCAGCGATGTGCTGGATCTGAGAAATGCGTTTTCGGCGGACGGCACGCTGAACGGCGAGGCGATCGAAGCGGTGGCCGGCGGCGATGAGGCGCTGCTCGAGCGCTATTTTACGGACGGCTATGATCGGGACGCGTTCCTCGAGTCGCTCAGGCGGCAGGTGCGGGAGCGCCGCGCGTTCCCGCTGATGGCCGGCTCGGCGCTTCGGGGCGAGGGGATTGAGGATTTCCTGAATATGCTCTCGCTGCTCACGCCGACCGACTATGAGCGGCATGAAAGCGAGCCGCTTCAGGCGCGCGCGGCCAAGGTGCGCTATGACGCGCAGGGCAGCCGCATGGTGTTTTTGAAGCTGACGGCGGGCACGCTTCAGGCGCGCGGCGAAATCGACACGCCTCAGGGCCGCATGAAGGTCAGCGAGCTGCGCATTTACAGCGGTGCGAAGTTCCGGCAGGTGAGCGAGGCCCGCGCGGGCGATCTGGTCGCGGCGGCGGGGCTGGCGGGGGTCACGCCGGGCGACCGGCTGGGCGCGCGCTGTGAGAAGAGCCGCTTTGTGCTCACGCCGCTTCTGACCGCGCGCGTTCGGTATCCGCGCGAGGTTCAGAAAACGCGGATGCTGGAGATCATGCGCCGCCTGGAGGATGAGGAGCCGATGCTGGGCGTTCAGTGGAATGCGGAAACCGGCAGCATCGAATTGCAGGTCATGGGCGCGATTCAGCTGGAAATTCTGCGCGAGCTGGTCAGGACGCGATACGGCATAGACATTGATTTCGGCGCGTGCCGCGTGGCGTATAGGGAGACGATCGCCTCGCCCGCCTGCGGCATCGGGCATTTCGAGCCGCTCAGGCATTATGCCGAGGTTCACGTCCGGCTCGAGCCGGGCGCGCGGGGCAGCGGAATCACGTTTGAATCGGTCTGCCATGTGGACGATCTGGCGCTCAACTGGCAGCGGCTCATCCGGACGCACGTCTTTGAATACGCGCACAGCGGCGTGCTGATCGGCGCGCCGCTCACCGATGTGAAGGTCGTGCTGCTGGCCGGGCGCGCGCATCTGAAGCACACCGAGGGCGGCGATTTCCGCGAGGCCACCTACCGCGCCATCCGCAACGCGCTGATGTACGCCGACAGCGTGCTGCTCGAGCCGATCTGCCGCTTCGAGCTGCGCGCGCCCGCCGAGAATATCGGCACGATTCTCGGCGATCTCACCGCGATGCACGCCGAATATGATTCGCCCGTGTTCGAGCACGACGATATTGTCGTCAAGGGATCCGTCGCGTTCTCGCGCCTGAGCGGCTATCCCGAAAAGCTGACCGCGCTGACCCACGGCCGCGGCTGGTGCGCCTGGCAGAGCGATCACTATGCGCCCTGCGAGAATGCCGCCGCGATCATCGAGGAGCGGCAGTACAACCCGCAGTGGGAAACGCCCGATTCGATCTTCTGCGCCAAGGGGGCGGGCTTCAACGTCGCGTGGGACAAGGTGAAGGACTTTGCGCACGTTCACAGCGAGGCGAATCCGTGAGGCCCCAATCGCATAAAAAATCGCCCGCCGTCCCTTAGGGATGGCGGGCGATATGCGTCCTGGTGGTTATTCGGTCACGGTGACCTTCTTCATGCGCTGATCGGTCACGGGGCGGTCGCCGCGCGAGGTGCGGGCGGCGGCGATCTTATCGACCTCTTCAATGCCCTCGATGACGCGGCCAAACGCGGCATACTGACCGTCCAGATGCGGCGCGTCGGCGTGCATGATGAAGAACTGGCTGCCGGCGGAATCGGGCATCATGGAGCGCGCCATGGAAATGACGCCGCGCTCATGTTTGATGTTGTTGACCACGCCGTTGGCCCTGAATTCGCCCTTGATGGTGTAGCCGGGGCCGCCCATGCCGGTGCCCTTGGGGTCGCCGCCCTGGATCATGAAGCCGGAAATGACGCGGTGGAAGATCAGACCGTCGTAAAAGCCCTTTTTGACCAGCGAGACGAAATTGTCCACGGTGATGGGCGCAATGTCGGGATACAGCTCGAGACGGATGACGCCGCCGTCCTCCATTTCGATGGTGACGATGGGATTGGCCATGATGTTTGTCCTCCTGATATGATTGATCGGCAATTAGCCTTCAGTGCGCACGGCCTTGTAGTCGTAGCCGTGGGTGTCGACGGTGACGCTCTTCATCTTCCATTCGGAGAGCGGCTTGTCGTTCGAGTCGGTCAGCGTGGTGGCGATCGCGTCCACGACGGCAAGGCTCTCCTCGTCGGTCACGCGGCCGAACGCGGCGTACTGGCCGTCCAGCGAGGGCGCGTCGGCGTGCATGATGAAGAACTGGCTGCCCGCCGAGTTGTAGTCCTGCGCGCGGGCCATGGAGATCACGCCGCGGGTGTGGCTCAGGTTGTTGGCAAAGCCGTTGGCGGAAAACTCGCCCTTGATGGTGAAGCCGGGGCCGCCCATGCCGGTGCCGGTCGGGTCGCCGCCCTGGATCATGAAGCCCGCGATGACGCGGTGGAAGATCGTGCCGTCGTAAAAGCCGTCCTGCGCCAGCTGCACGAAGTTGGCCACAGTGTTGGGCGCGACGTCGGGATACAGCTCGAGATGGATCTCGTCGCCGTTTTCCATGGTGATGGTGACGGTGGGATAGGGCACCTTGGAGTAGTCCGGTTCGCTGAGCCTGGCGTAAATAATCACGCCCGCCGTCGCGAGGGCGAGGACAATCAGTCCGGCGATGAGACCCTTCATGGTTTTGCTCATAGTCATCCTCCTGTCAGCTCATGATGAGCGTTCTCTTGCGATCGGCCATCTCCTCGGCGCGATCGATGTACTGCTCGATGTTGCGCACGTTGGGCGCGCGCTCAATGCGCCTTTCGCGCGGGAAGAGCCACTTGGTGATCGCTCCCGCGCCCAGCGCCAGTATGCGCGTGGTTTCCTCCATGTTGTCGATGTTGTACAGGCAGGCGTAGCCGCTCCTGGCGTAGCCGACGTTTTCGAGATTGCCCGCCATGTACTTCTGCCGATAGAGGTAGTAGGGGCGGTAGAGCGCGCCGCCGAGCGTCTCCCGTGCATAGGTGACCATGCGGGCGGCCGCGTCCGCGTCGGCGCGATAGCGGTTTTCCTCATGAAGGCGGCTGGAACGCTTGATCGCCAGCGTGTGTACGGTGACGCTTTCGGGGCTTAATGCGATGGTCTTTTCGAGCGACCGCGCAAAATCAGCCTCCGTCTCGCCGGGCAGCGCGGCGATTAAGTCCATGTTGATGTGGTGAATCCCCATCTCACGCGCCAGATTGAACGCGTTGATCGTCTGCTGTGCCGTGTGCGCCCGCCCGATGACGCGCAGCGTTTCGTCCGAGAACGTCTGCGGATTGACGCTGATGCGTTCTATGCCATGCTCCTTCAGGACGCGCAGCTTGTCCTTGTCGATGGTGTCCGGCCGGCCGGCCTCGACCGTCCATTCCCGCGCGCCGGGGAAGAGCCTGAGCGCCTCGTCCAGCAGCGATGCGAGCTGACCGGCGGTGAGCGCCGTGGGGGTGCCGCCGCCCATGTAGGCCGCGCGCAGCTTCAGGCCCCTTTCAGCCATCAGCGCGGCGGAGAGCGCCATTTCGCGCTTCAGCGCCGCCAGATACGGCTCCACCAGCGCACCGTCGCCCAGCTCGCCCGACGCGAACGAACAGTAGGCGCAGCGCGTGGTGCAGAAGGGGATGCCGATGTAGAGATCGTATTCGTCGTCCGGCGTGTCGATCAGGCCGCGCTGCATATCCAGTATGTCGCTGAGCAGCTGCGCCTTCTCCGGCGAGACATAGAAGCGGCGCTGCATTTCCGCGCGCGCCTGTTCGCCCTCTATGCCCTCCTCGCGCAGCTCGTACATGAGGCGCGTGGGGCGTATGCCGGTCAGCGAACCCCATGGAGGACAAACGCCGGTGATTTCCCGCATGAGCAGGAAGCAGCCGGTCTTGGCGGCGCGCTTTAAGCAGCGCTTTTCCTCCAGACCGCCGCGGACGACGGGCGCGCGGTGCTCGACAGACGCAGCGCCTGAGGAGAAGCGCTCGATCCATTCGCCGTTTTCCTCGCTGTGGACGTGTCTGATGAGCGTTTCGCCCTCGTCGGGCCGGATGTCCACAATGCCGTAGAACAGGCGGACGACCTCGCACAGCTCATTGAAAAACTCGGGCAGATTGGTTTCAAGACGAATCATGGAAGCTCCTTCACGGCCGCTCACATATGCCAGCGCGCCGCGACCGCGTCCAGCGAATCACATTCGCCGTGGCCGGGGCGGAGGGTCAGCGTGCGGGGCAGGCCGAGTATGGTTTTGAGCGATTTCATCAGCTGGTGCATATCTCCGCCGGGGAAATCGAAGCGGCCGTAGCCGTGGGCGAATATCGTGTCGCCCGTAAAGACCGACTGCGCGTCCTCGCAGATCAGCGTCACGCCGCCCAGGGTGTGGCCGGGCGTGTGCAGGCCTTCGAACGATATGCCCGCCGCCGTGAGCGAAAAGCGATCGTCCTCGGGATACAGCTCGTCCGCCGTTACCGGCGCAAAGGGCTGGGAGCAGGCGTTTTTGTCGTAAAGGCTCGCGCCCGCGTCGGCCAGCATATACGCGTCCGAGGGATGGACGTGAACGCGCGCGCCGTATTTTTCCCTGAGCGCGGCGGCCGAGAGCATATGGTCGAAATGGCCGTGCGTGAGCAGTATGTCGGTCAGCCGCCGCCCGCTCTGATCGATCGCTTTTGTGAGCGCGTTTATGTCGTCGCCGGGATCGATGATCAGCGCGTCGCTC
This sequence comes from Clostridiales bacterium, assembly GCA_004552515.1. Taxonomy (GTDB): domain Bacteria; phylum Bacillota; class Clostridia; order Christensenellales; family Aristaeellaceae; genus Firm-10. The sequence goes on along the minus strand of SFOF01000016.1, from coordinate 9,781 downwards.
CGGTTTTCGGCATAGAGCAGATAGGCGTTGGCCTGATAGGAGCCGCAGGGGATTTGCGTAATGAATGTCATGGCGAATCAGAAGCCCTTCCTGCTGTCCAGAAGGATGGTGACCGGGCCGTCGTTGACCAGCTCCACGTCCATATGCGTGCGGAAGCGGCCGGTTTCGACGCTCAGTCCCGCCTTCACGAGCAGCTCTTTCAAATGCGTGAACAGCGGCTCCGCGTCCTCGGGACGCGCCGCGTCGGAGAAGCTGGGGCGGCGGCCGTGGCGCGCGTCGCCCAGGAGCGTGAACTGGGAAACCAGCAGCACGCCGCCGTGAACGTCAGAAAGGGAGAGGTTCATCTTGTCGTCCTCGTCCTCAAACACGCGCAGGCCGGCGATTTTCGAGGCGCAGTAGGCGGCGTCGGCCTCTGTGTCGCCCGACTGAACGCCCACGAGCACCATAAAGCCCGAGGCGATCTGGCCGACCGTCTCGTGATCGACCGTGACGCGGGCGCGTGTGACTCTCTGTATAACGCAGCGCATGATGAATATCTCCTTTCCTCAAGCGGCATGGGAGCCGCCTTGTCAGTTGTTCGTGCGGAAAACCTCGAGAATATCGCCGCGCTTTAAGAGCCGGTTGATGATGTTCTCGAGCTGATTGGTGTCCTTGATGGCGATGACCAGATCGATGATGGTCACGCGCTGGGGCTTGCTCTTGTCGGTGCGCGCCGATACGGCGACGATGGGCACCTCGAGCTGCGCCAGCATGACCGATATGTCGGCCAGCAGCCCCACGCGGTCATGGGCGATGACGCGGATGCCGGCCTCATAGCCCGCGCCCGATTCGCTCTCCCAGTGAACCTTGACGAAGCGCTCCGGCTCGAGCATCATCTCGTCCATGTTGGTGCAGTCGCGCCGGTGGATGGACACGCCGCGGCCGCGCGTGATATAGCCCACGATATCGTCGCCGGGCAGGGGGTTACAGCAGTGCGCGAAGCGAACCAGCATCCCCGGATCGCCCTCGACGATTACGCCCTGCGTGTGATGGCCGCTCGAGCGCTTTTCGTCCTTGGACGGGGCGGGCGTAACCGGCTTGATCTCCGGCACGGTTTCGGCGTGGGTGCTCTTGCGCATTTCCTCGACGAGGCGGTTGATGATCTGCGCCGAGGACAGCCCGCCGAAGCCCACCGTGACGAATATGTCGTCCAGCGAATGGAGCGTATAGCGGCGGAAGATCGGGTCGAGATAGTCGGGCTTGGTCAGCTGGCCGAGCGAATAGCCCAGCCGCTTGGCCTCGCGCTCAAGCATATCGTGTCCCTTGGCGGCGTTTTCGTCGTGCAGCTCGCGCTTGAAGAAGGCGCGGATCTTGGTCTTTGCGTCGCTGGTCTTGGCCAGCTTGAGCCAGTCCTGAGAGGGGCCGTGCGACGTGGACGAGGTGAGGATCTCGACGAAATCGCCGGTGCTCAGCGGCGTGTCCAGCGTCACGATGCGACCGTTGATCTTCGCGCCCACGCACTTGTTGCCGATGGCCGAATGGATGCGGTAGGCAAAGTCGATGGGCGTCGCGCCCTTGGGCAGATTGATCACGTCGCCCTTGGGCGTGAACACGAACACCTCGTCGCTGAACAGATCGACCCGCAGCGCGTCCATGAATTCATTGGGATCGCGCGCGTCGTTCTGCCAGTCGAGGATCTGCCGCAGCCAGTAGAGCTTGTCGTCCAGCGTGTCGGCCTGCTTGCCCTCCTTGTAGCGCCAGTGGGCGGCGATGCCGTATTCGGCGGTGCGGTGCATCTCGAAGGTGCGGATCTGCACCTCGAAGGTCTGCCCGCGCAGCTCGCCGCTGGTGCCCACGACGGTGGTGTGCAGCGACTGATACATATTCGCCTTGGGCATGGAGATGTAGTCCTTGATGCGCCCGGGCACCATCGTCCAGAGGGTGTTGACGATGCCCAGCGTGGAATAGCAGTCCGGCACGGTGTCCACCAGAACGCGCACGGCGAAGAGATCGTGGATCTGATCGAAGGTCTTGTTCTGGGTTTTCATCTTGCGGTAGATGCTGTAGAAGTGCTTGGGGCGGCCGCTGATTTCGGCGTGGATGCCGGCGGCGGTGAGCTGCGTTTGCAGCTGATCGATGACCAGCTGAACGACGTGCTCGCGCTCCTTGCGCTTGGCGCCCACCAGCTCGACCAGCTTGTAATAGCCCTCCGGGTCGATATAGCGCAGCGCGAGATCCTCCATCTCCCATTTTATGGCGAATATGCCCAGCCGGTGCGCCAGCGGGGCGTAGACGTCCAGCGTCTCGCGGGCGATGGCCACCTGCCGCTCGGGCTTCTGATATTTGAGCGTGCGCATATTGTGCAGCCGGTCGGCCAGCTTGATCAGTACGACGCGGATGTCCTTGCCCATGGCCAGGAACATCTTGCGCAGCGATTCGGCCTGCTGCTCCTCGCGGGAGGTGAAGTCCAGCCGGCTTAATTTGGTTACGCCGTCCACCAGCAGCGCGACCTCTGCGCCGAATTCCTGCTGAATAATGTCCAGCGTGATCTTTTCGTTGTCCTCAACGCAGTCGTGCAGAAAGCCCGCGGCGATCGTGGTCGAATCCAGCATGAGATCGGCCAGCGTATTCGCCACGCTGATGGGATGAATGATGTACGGCTCGCCCGATTTGCGCATCTGTCCCTCGTGGGCCTTGCGCGCAAACTGATAGGCCTTTTCGACCAGCGCCGTGTCCTCTCCATGGTGATATTTGGCCACCTTGGCCAGAATTTCATCGACAGCGGCGCGATTGGGGTCGGCCTGCTCGGTTTTATAGTCGGTTCCGTCCGTAATATCGGCCACTTGGATCACTCCTTATTATTCTGCGGCGTAGTCGCGGATGCGTTTCAAGCGCTGATAGAGCGCGCTGTCCTCCGGATTGCTCTTCCTCATGGGCAGCAGCCGGAGCGAGGCTTTGCTTACGTCGATTTCAATCAGGCGCATATCGTGCAGCACGGCCAGCCCGGCGGTCAGCCCCGCGTCCTCCGGGAGACGGCCGTTTCGCGCCGTTTCGCGCTCGATGTCGGTCATCGTCATGCGGATGATCGGCCGGTCGCCCCATTTTCGGGCGGCAACATAGAGCACGCGCAGCTGATTCACGTCATAGAGTGCGTCCATCCAGCTGCCGCTGCTCTTCCGACCCGCGGCGTAAAGCGCGCCCTCGGGCAGCGCCCTGAACGCTTCGGCCGGCGCGTCCCACAGCACGATGCGGCGGCAGGGGACGGCGGGCTTTCCCACCGGGCAGAGGCAGACGGCGTTCTGCGCGGCGGGGTCACCCGGCCAGATCCCGCAGCAGGCATTGACGCGGCCGGTCAGCTCGTACGCCCTCAGGAAGGCGAGAAGCGACTGCGCGCCCTCGAGCGTCGCGGCGGCGATCACCGTGCCCTGCGGGGAATCGGTCAGCCAGGCGCGCAGCTGATTTTCACTGACGGGCCGCGCTTCCCGTGCGGATTGATTTAAGTCAATATTATAGAGGATGTCTGTTAAATATGTGCGCAGATAGCGCGTATACTTTCCCGCGAAACGCGCAAAAACCTTTTCGGGCGGCTCGCTCAGGATCGTTTTGATTTCGCACTGAACGCTCACGCGGCCCTGCCACTCGTTGATGGAGGGCGCGTAGAGCAGCTCGCGCTCGCTTCCGGCGATTTCACCCGCCAGCGCGCCCTGCCCGAAGCACACGCCCTGAAGGCGCGCGCCGTTCTGCTCGAGCTGAACCTGAAGGTGCGCGCCGTCCCTGCCGACGGTCTTGGCCGAATCGATCAGCGCGCGCGTGAGGAATACCGGCGCGGGATTGCCCCAGCCGGTGGGCTGGAGCCGCTCCATCAGCCGCACCGCGTCCTCGCTGATCCGGTCGAGCGGCACGCTGAGGTCGTATTCCAGCTCGGGAATGTAGTCGTCCGGCTGTGTGTTTTCGGCGAGATATTCGTCCAGACGGGCGATGAACGTCTCCAGATTTTCGCGCGGCATGGCCAGCCCCGCCGCCTGTCGGTGTCCGCCGAAGCGGGTCATCAGATCGGCGCAGGAGGAGAGCGTCTTGAACATATCCACAGCCGGTATGCTGCGGCACGAGCCGACGCACACGCCGTCGTTTTCGGCCAGCAGAATCACGGGATAGTGGTATTCCGTCACCAGCCGGGACGCGGCCAGCCCGATGACGCCCGAATTCCAGCCGCTGCCGCACAGCACGATGATTTTGTGATCGAGCAGACTGTAGTGCGCCATCATCGCCTCGCACTCGGCCACGACGCGCTTTTCCTCGTCGCGGCGGCGTGTGTTTTCCGCTTCCAGCTCGTCGGCCAGCGCGGCGGCCTCCAGCTCGTCCGACGTGGTGAGCAGCATAAAGGCGCGCCTGGCGTCGCCCAGACGGCCGCTGGCGTTGATGCGCGGCGCGATCTGAAAGCCGATGCTGCCCGCGCTCAGGTCGCGTCCGGTGAGCGCGGCGCGCTCGATCATCATGCGCAGCCCCAGCCGCGGTTCCCTGTTGATGCGCTGAAGCCCCAGCGACACGATGACGCGGTTCTCATCGGTCAGCGTGACCAGGTCGGCGACAGTGGCCAGCGCGGCCAGATCGACGTAGGAAAGCGCTTCCTCCAGCCCGCCCAGCGCCGCGACCAGCTTGAACGCCACGCCCGCGCCGCACAGATAGGGGAAGGGATAATCGTTCAGCAGGGGATTGATGACGGTGCAGTCCGGCAGAATATCGCCCGGACGGTGATGGTCGGTGACGATCACGTCCAGCCCCAGCGCCTTGGCCGTTTCGACCTCGTGCGCGCAGCTGATGCCGCAGTCAACCGTCACCAGCAGCGTGGCCGACTGCGCGATTTTCTCGATCGCCGCGTCGTTGAGACCGTAGCCCTCGGCGTGACGGTCGGGAATATAGTGTACGCAGCTCAGGCCCAGCGCGCGGAAATACAGCGTCAGTATCGACGTGGCGCATACGCCGTCCACATCGTAATCGCCGTAGACGCACACCGTTTCGTCCGCGTCCTGCGCCCGCCGGATGCGCGCGATGGCCTCGGCCATGCCGCTTAGCAGCATCGGGTCGTGCAGATCGGCCGCGTCGGGATAGAGGAAGGCGCGCGCCGCCTCGCTGGATTCAACGCCGCGCCGCGTGAGGAGCAGGTAGATCAGCTCGGGCATATCGGCCGGGCATTCCCATCGCGCGCCTTCCGCGCCGCGCTGAACGAGCCTGTGCATAAAATCATCTCTCCCTGATTCTGAATGTGTCTTTAGAGCGTCATTAAGCGGTAACTTCGCCGTTTGGGCGGTTTGAAATTCCCATTTGGCCCCGCTGAAGCGGCGGCGTTCGTTCCCGAAACGAGAGCCTTGGGGATTTCGAGGCGCTTTCGGGAACAGCGGCGGGCGAAAGGGGACTTGAGCGCCGCGCAAAAGCCGCAAGAAGTCGGTTCGTCTCTTTTCAGGCGCACACTGGAACGCGCCCATAGAACTTCCCCGAGCGGCGATTTCGGCGGCGCTTCTTCTCGAGCCGGGCGCAGGAATTCCTCATATCGCCCGAGGCCGATTTGGGCTGAATCCGGCGCCATGCCGCGGGGGATCCGCTCGAGCCGGCGGCCGCCTCTTCCGGGCCGCGTTCGAAGCGCGCTTTGCAAATCCCTGAAAGCGCGGGCGGTGAAGCGAGATTCCTTCGAGGAGAGAATCCTGCGGCGCGATCGTGTCCTTGCGAAAAAATGCGTTTTGCCGCAGCCTTTCGCAAAGACGCGCATTTTTGAACGGAAACAGCCTTCCCCGCGCGCGGCGGGAAAGGCTGCTTCGAATGAACGATCAGGCCTTGGCCTTTTTGGAGCTCTTGCGGCCCTTGAAGAGGTTCTCGAGGGGCGCGAAGATCTGCCTGTCCTTCCAGACGGCCCAGATCTGGCCGCTGAGCATGACGGAGGAGTACACGCCGGCGATCATGCCCACGATCAGCGGGAACACGAACTCGCGGATGGAGTCCACGCCCAGGATGTAGAGCACGACCAGCGTGATCAGCGTGGTGATGGTGGTGTTGATCGTGCGGGAGAGCGTCTGGCGCACGGAGGCCTCGACGATAATCTTGTGCGTGTCGCCCTTGTAGGTCAGCAGGCGGCTGTTCTCGCGGATGCGGTCGAAGATGATGATGGTGTTGTTGATCGAATAGCCGATGATGGTCAGCAGCGCGGCGATGAACGAGGTGTTCGCCTGATAGAACGCGCGCGCAAACACCATCATGGAGCACATGATCAGTATGTCGTGCAGCAGCGCCGCCAGCGCCGCCACGCCGCTGTAGAGATCAAAGCGGATGGCGATGTAGATCAGCAGGCAGACGAACACGATCAGGCAGGACTTGATCGCGTTGCCGATCAGGTCGCGGCCGACCGTCGCGCCGACGGTTTCCAGCGTGACGAAATCGAGATTGGCATATTTGGCCTTCAGCTTCTCCTCGAGCGCCATGCGGCGGTCCTCGGAGGCGTCGCCCAGATCCTTGGCGCGGATCTCGAGCTGAGTGTCCTCGCCGCTGCCGGTCTTGGCGATCTGCGCGTCGGCGATGCCGGCGTCCTTGAGTGCGGTTTCAACGTCCTTCACGTCGAAGTCCTCGCCGACCTTATAGGTCAGCATGGAGCCGCCGGTGAAGTCCACGCCGGCGTTGATGCCCAGCCCGCACAGCGACAGAACCAGGGCGACGGCGACGATCACAGCGGGAATGAGCAGGTGCAGACGAAAGTTTTTGGTGAAAAACTGCTTTTCCATTTATGGCGTCCCCCTTTCTCAGCGAGCCCAGAGCTTGGTGTTCTTGATGCCCAGACCGGCCGCCTGCCTGAGCAGGAAGCGGGTGATGAACACGGAGGAAATCATCGAGGCCAGCACGCCGATGAACAGCGTCACGGCGAAGCCCTTGACCGAGCCGGTGCCGAAATACATCAGCACGATGGCGGCGATGATGGTGGTGACGTTCGAGTCGATGATGGAGGACAGCGCGTTCTTATAGCCGCGCTGGCAGGCGGACTCGATGGAGCGGCCGCCCTTCAGTTCTTCGCGGAAGCGCTCGAAGATGATGACGTTGCCGTCAACGGCCATGCCGATGCCCAGCAGGATACCGGCGATGCCCGGCAGCGTGAGCTGAACGCCCGGAACCAGCGCCAGGGCGTAGAACACAACGAGAATATAGATGCACAGCGCCAGATCGGCCACCACGCCCGGCACGCGGTAGACCGCGATCATGAACAGCATGATGAGGATGACGCCGATGATGCCGGCCAGCAGCGAGCTTTCCAGCGCGCCGATGCCCAGCGTGGGGGAGACGACGTTGCTCTCGATCAGCGTGATGTCCAGCGGCAGCGCGCCGGAGAGGATCAGATTGGCGGTGGTCTGCGCTTCCTCGATGGAGCTGAAGCCCGTGATGATGCCCGAGCCGCCGGTGATGGCGCTGTTGATCTTGGGGGCGGTCAGCGTCTTGCCGTCCAGCATGATGGAGAGCACCTCGCCAATGTGCGCGCCGGTGTAATCGCCGAAGATCTTCGCGCCCTCGTCGTCCAGCTCAAAGGCGATGATGGGGGCGTTGCCGTTCTCGGTGTCATAGGCCGGAGAGGCCTTCTTGATGCTCTTGCCCTCGAGGATGACGTTGCCGTCGGGATCCTCGAACGTCAGGTGCGCGGGTGTGCCCACGATGCTCAGGATCTCGTTGGGATCCTCGACGTCCGGAATCTCGATGCGGATGCGGTCGCTGCCCTGGGGGGTGACGGTCGCCTCGGTGTAGCCCTGGGCGGTCAGTCGGTTGATCATAATGGTGATGGTGGCGTTCCTCAGCGTCTCGAAATCCTCGACGGACGAATCGCCCTTGTAGACCGCGTAGATGCCGCCGCGCAGGTCAAGGCCCAGCTTGATGGCGCTGCCGACCGGCTTGACGATGTACTTGCCCACGGTCAGGCCGTTGACGGCCAGCGCGCCCACCAGAACGATGAGCAGCAGCGTGACTAAGAGCGTTACCAGGCTTCTTGTCTTCATTCTCTTCCTAATCCTCCCCGTCGTGGCACGCCCGGTCCGCGATCGGGTATGCGCAACAGTTTTATACATTTTCCTATTATACGATGTTAAGTTTCATTCGTCAATATCCCCCGCGATAAATTATTAAATTTGCTGAAATCTTGCCGGTATAAAACTGTGACTTCCGTGCGAAACGGAAAACGTATTCTCGCGGCGGAACCGGCCCGGTTGGCGCGGACGCGGCAAATTGACGACTTTCTTTGAAATTACACATGGACTTAACAAACGATTGTTATAATTGAACCGTGTATTCTCATAAACTGGATAACGACGGAAGGCACGACGGCCTATCGGCGCGCTCCGGGCGCGCAGGCAGCGGAGGGATCGGCATGAAACGGGACGGCATCCTCATATTGAGCTATGGCGGCGCGCACGCGCAGTCTCTGGCGCGGCGTGTGCGCGGCGGACAGGTCTACTGCGAAATTATGTCCGCGGACGCGCCGATGGACGAGATACGCGCGTTCAATCCGCGGGGCGTCATACTGGCGGGCAGGGCCGAGAGCGGCGTTGAGGACGACGCGCCTCTGTGCGATCCCGCCGTTTACGAAATGGGCGTGCCGGTGCTGGCCGTGGGCTTCGCGGCGCGGCGCATGGCGACGCAGCTGGGGGGCGGCGTGTGCCATGTCGCGCTGGAAAAGCAGACGCTGCAAACGCATTTTTCGCAGGCCTCGCCGCTGTTTAAGGGGCTTTCCTACGGCGACCGCTATATCGCGCGGCTGGCGTATCTGGAGCTGCCCGAGGGCTTTAAGGTCATCGCGCACGGCCACGGGCTGGCGGCGGCCTTCGCCGACGAGGAGAAGAAGCTCTACGGGATGCAGTTCGGCGTGGAGAGCAACGACCCCGACGGGCTGGCGATCCTCTCCAATTTTGAGGATATCTGCGGCTGCGCGCGTACCTGGACGACCGAGAACTTCGTCGAGGACATGGTGTCGGAGATTCGCGAAAGGGTGGGCGCGGGGCACGCGCTCATGGCGATTTCCGGCGGCGTGGATTCCTCCGTGTGCGCGGCGCTCATGCACCGGGCGATCGGAAAGCAGATGCACTGCATCTATATTGATACGGGCCTCATGCGCAAGGGTGATACGCGCGTCGTACGGGAGATGTTCGGCGAGCGCATGGGCATAGACGTTCACTGCGTCAACGCGCGCGACCGCTTCTTTGCCCGTCTCGAGCACATCACCGATCCGGCCGAAAAGTGGGCCGCGGTGAGCGATGAGTTTTCCATCATCTATCGCGAGGAGGCCGCGCGCTTTACCGGCGTGGATTTTCTCGTCAAGGGCACGATCTATCCCGACGTGCTGAATTTCTCGGACAAAGCGCAGAACCTCAACGAGCTGGAGGGCTACAGGCTCATCGAGCCGGCGCGCTATCTGTTCAAAAACGAGGTGCGCGACGTGGGCGAATATCTCGACCTGCCGCCCGAGATCACCAACCGTCAGCCGCTGCCCGGCTCGGGCCTGGCCATGCGCATGACCGGCGAGGTGACGCAGGAAAAGCTGACGCTTCTGCGCGAGGCCGATTACATACTGCGCACGGAAATCGAGCAGGCCTCTCTTGAAAGGCGCGTGCGCCGCTATTGCGCGCAGCTGACCGAGACGACCTCCACCGGCGAGGACAAATGCCGCTATGTCGTGGCGCTGCGGGCGCTTGCCGCGGCGGGCGCGGCCGAGGCGGCCTATCGGATGCCCTACGACGTGCTGGAGCGCGTGACCGACCGCATCCTCACCGAGCTGCCGCTGGCC
>SFOF01000015.1 GCA_004552515.1 Clostridiales bacterium | reverse complement strand
TGTACGCACAACTGTGAAACCTGCGGCGCGAGCTGTCCCAGCAAAGGCGCAAGCCCCGAGAGCTTCCTTGAGCCTGCCAATAAGCACAGCCACATTAAGAAGGTCATCGGCGTCGTCAGCGGCAAGGGCGGCGTCGGCAAGTCCATGGTCACCTCGATGCTGGCCGTGAACACGCGCCGCCGCGGCTTCAACACCGCCGTGCTGGACGCCGACATCACCGGCCCGTCCATCCCGCAGGCGTTCGGCCTGCACGGCCTGGCCGAGGGCAACGAGGAGGGCATACTGCCCGTCGTGACCAAAACCGGCATTAAGACCATGTCGCTCAACCTGCTGCTCGAGAACGAAACCGACCCCGTCGTCTGGCGCGGCCCGGTCATCGCGGGCACCGTCAAGCAGTTCTGGACGGACGTGTGCTGGGGCGAGGTCGATTATATGTACGTCGATATGCCTCCCGGAACCGGCGATGTGCCGCTGACCGTGTTCCAGTCCCTGCCGCTGGACGGCATCGTGATCGTCGCCACGCCGCAGGAGCTGGTGAGCATGATCGTCTCGAAGGCCGTGCGCATGGCGCAGATGATGAACATCCCCGTGCTGGCGCTGGTGGAGAACATGAGCTTCATCCAGTGTCCCGACTGCGGTAAGATCATCAACGTCTTCGGCGAAAGCCACGCCGTCGATATCGCCTCCGAATTCAGTATTCCGCGCGTCGCCCGTCTGCCGCTCGATCCCGCCCTCGCCCGCCTGTGCGATCAGGGCGCCGTCGAAAGCTATGAGGGCGGCTGGCTGGACGAGCTGACCGACGAGCTGACCAAGTAATCCCCGCGCCTTTTCATCCCGCAGCGTTTCGCGCGCCGCGGGATTTCTTTTTTTGCGCTTCACGGCCCGTCACGCAGTACAAATCCGCATATTTAGTATATAAATTCACATAAAGCCGCGTTTTATACATTATTTTAATAAATCATGCGCATAAAAATTTATTGACAAGGCGACGCGAGTGTGGTATCCTACTAACCAATAAAGCGGCGGCGCAAACCGCGCGTGCAGAAAGGAATGACCCCGTTATGAAAAAACTGTTCTCCCTGTTCCTCGTTTTCTCGCTGATCTTCGCCCTGGCCGCCTGTTCCAGCACCCCGGCCGCCGCACCGACGGACGCGCCGACCGAGGCCGCTACTGACGCGCCGACCGAGGCCCCCACCGATGAACCCACCGCCGAGCCTGCTTCCGCCGGCAGCGACGTCGCCGCCAAGACCAAGCTGGTTGTCGGCACGAGCGCCGATTTCCCGCCCTATGAATACTATGACGGTGACAAGATCGTCGGCGTTGAAGTTGAAATGATGGAAAAGATCGCCGAAAAGCTGGGCATGGAGTTCGAGCTGGTCGATATGTCGTTCGACACGATCATCGCGGCCGTCACCAGCGGCAAGGTTGACATCGGCATGTCGGGCTTCACCGTCACCGAGGAGCGCAAGCAGAACGTCAACTTCTCCGTCAGCTACATCAAGGCCAAGCAGTCGATCGTCGTGCCGGAGGGCTCGCCCATTGCGACGGTTGACGATCTCTACACCGAGGGCGCGACCTACGCCGTGGGCGTTCAGAACAGCACCACCGGCGATCTCTACATCACCGAGGACGTTGAAACGAAGGGCCTGAAGCTGGACATCCAGCGCTTCACCAAGTATCCGGACATCATCGCCGCGCTGAAATCCGGCAAGCTCGAGTGCGCCATCATCGACGATCAGGTCGCCAAGGCGTTCGTTGAGGAAAACCCTGAGCTGCACCTGCTCGACACCGCCTACGCCGACGAGGACTACGCGCTGTGTATGTCCAAGGACAACACCGAGCTGCTCGCGCAGATCGACAAGGCGCTCGAGGAAATGATCGCCGACGGCACCATGCAGGCCATCATCGACAAATACATCAAGTAAATCCCCTCTTTTCCCCCTTCAGCCGGCGCGCCGTGATTCGTCATAGCGCGCCGGTTTTTTCGCGCAAAAATCCCGCCGCGACGGAATTGTCGCAGCGGGATTTGCCGTTCTATTTGGATTACTTCTTGCCGGCGGTCAGCTCCAGCGTATCGCGGGCGATGGCCAGCTCCTCGTTGGTCGGAATGACGAACACGCGCACGCGGGAATCGGCCGCGGAAATCTCGCCTTCCTTGCCAAACTTCTTCTCGTCATTGGCGGCCGCGTCCAGCTTGACGCCCAGGAATTCCAGGCCGTCGCAGACCATGGCGCGCAGCACGGGGTTGTTCTCGCCGATGCCGGCGGTGAACACCAGCGCGTCGAGGCCGCCCATGGCCGCCGCGTAAGCGCCGATGTACTTCTTGATGGAATACTGCCAGCAATCCACCGTCGTCTTGCACTTGTCGATCTTCTCCTGCTCGGCGATCACCTTGTTGCCGCCGATTTCGATCTCCTCGCCGGCCGCGGCGCGGGAGTAGGTCAGCACGTCGCGCATATCGGAGGACACCTCGGACAGACCCAGCAGGCCGCTCTTCTTGTTGAGCATGGTCAGCGTGCGCGTCACGTTCCAGCCCTCTTTGTTGGCGATGAACTCGACCACGGCGGGATCGACGTCGCCCGAACGGGTGCCCATCAGCACGCCCTGAAGAGGCGTCAGGCCCATGGAGGTATCGACGCACTTGCCATCCACAACGGCGCTCAGGGAAGAGCCGTTGCCCAAGTGGCAGATGACCACCTTGCTGTGCTCGGCGCCCAGGATCTTGACGACCTCGCCGGCGATGTAGCGGTGGCTGGTGCCGTGGAAGCCATAGCGGCGCACTTCGTCCTCACGGAAATACTTGAGCGGCACGCCGTACAGATAGGCCTTCTCGGGCATGGTCTGATGGAAGGCGGTGTCGAACACGGCCACGTTGGGCACGCCGGGCATGGCCTTTTCGCAGGCCTCGATGCCCATCAGGTTGGCGGGATTGTGCAGCGGGCCGAGGGGGATGCACTTTTTGATGGCCGCCTTGCACGCGTCGTCGATGATGCAGGACTGGGTGAACGCCATGCCGCCGTGCAGCACGCGGTGACCGACGGCGTTGATCTCGTGAACGTCGGAAATCACGCCGACCTCTTTGTCGACCAGCACTTCCAGCACCAGCTTCATGGCCTCGGTGTGATTGGCGATGGCCTGCTCGTACTTCTTCTTGGAGCCGCAGTCCACGCCGTACTTGTGAACCAGATTGGAACCGGCGATGCCGATGCGCTCGACCAGGCCCTTGGCCATGACCTTTTCGTTCGTCATGTCGATCAGCTGATACTTCAGCGACGAGGAACCGGCGTTGATAACCAGAATTTTCATGGGATATGCCCTCCAGCTCGTTTTTTTCATTCAAAAGACCGCCGGTCTGCATGGGGCAAACCGGCGCGTCGATTCATGGATTCAATCAGCCCTGCGCCTGAACGGCGGTGATGGCCACGGTGGCGACGATGTCGTCCACGGAGCAGCCGCGGGAGAGGTCGTTGCACGGCTTGGCGATGCCCTGCAGGATCGGGCCGTAGGCCTCGGCCTTGCCCAGACGCTGCACCAGCTTGTAGCCGATGTTGCCGGCCTCCAGATCCGGGAACACCAGCACGTTGGCCTTGCCGGCCACGGCGCTGCCGGGCGCCTTGAGCGCGCCGACGGAGGGAACCAGCGCCGCGTCGAGCTGCAGCTCGCCGTCCAGCATCAGCTCGGGAGCCATCTCATGCGCGATGCGGGTGGCCTCCTGAACCTTGGTCACGTTGTCATGCTTGGCGCTGCCCTTGGTGGAGAAGCTCAGCATGGCCACGCGCGGCTCGATGCCAGCCAGGCTGCGGGCGGAATCCGCCGCGCCCAGCGCGATGTTGGCCAGCTGCTCCGCGTCGGGATCGATGTTGACGGCGCAGTCGGCGAAGATCATGATGCCGTTCTCGCCGTACTCCGTCTCGGGGGACTCCATCAGGAAGCAGGAGGACACGGTCTTCATGCCGGGCTTGGCCTTGATGATCTGCAGCGCGGGGCGCAGCATATCGCCGGTGGAATGGATCGCGCCGGACACCAGGCCGTCCGCGTCGCCCATCTTGACCATCATCACGCCGTAATACATCGGATCGGCGACCAGCTTGGCGGCCTGCTCCTCGGTCATGCCCTTGGCCTTGCGCAGCTCATAGAGCTTCTCGGCATAGGCGCCCGCCTTGTCGGAGGTCGCCGGATTGATGATTTCGACGCCGCACAGGCACACGCCGAACTTCTCGGCCACGGCCTTGACCTTCTCGGGATCGCCCAGCATGATGATCCTGGCCAGACCGGCCTTGGAGATCTTGGAAGCGGCCTGAACGTTGCGCTCCTCTTCGCCCTCGGGCAGCACGATGGTCTTGACGTCGGACGCGGCCTTCGCCTTGATTTTGTCGATAATCGCCATGATATATCCCTCCAAATCAAAATAATCACAGTCTTCAAGAGTGTCTCTCAAAAAGGGGAATCCGCAAGTTCGAGCGGATTCGGGAATTTTTGAGACATACTCAAGCGGCGGCGCGGATAATCCCGCGCTTCTTATGACAGTATACCGCTTCATGCGTCTTTTGGAAAGAGCCTGAGCGTAAATTTCACAATTTACGTTGCATCGGGGAGCCGGTTGTCGCTCAGCAGCTGATACATCTCGTCGTCCTCCGCGCCGAGCGAGGCCATGTCGATCTCCCGCAGCGCCAGCGGCACATCGGTCGGATCCGCGCCGAAGAAATCCAGCGCGCCGATGGTCACGCGCATATCGTCCAGCGCCCTGACGCGCCCCACATACTCGCTCTCGCCCACCCAGAGCGTGATCACGCGATCCTCAGAGGCGGCCTTGCGGCACAGCGCGTGGAAAATATCCTCGTCCGGCTGCACGGCGATTTCCTCCTTCGGCGTATCGCGGCGCAGGAGCAGCAGCCGGCGCAGGCGCATGGAGTAATCGTCCTCGCCCATAATCGAGCTGACCTGATTGAGCCGGCAGGCCAGCAGGCCGTCGTAGCGTCCCACCGGCGAGACGGCGTAAAGCAGCGCCTGCGTCCGATTGATATGCGCCACATAACCGGCGATGAAATCGTCCGGATTTTCCGGATCGATGAAGAGCGAGGTCAGCACGCCCGCCTTCTGATAGGTTTCCAGCTGGTAGCGGTAAAACCCCAGACTTTCAGTCATATGTTTCCTGATCTCCTTAAAAAATGCCGTCCGCGTTTTCGCCGTCCAGCAGATAGTAGAAATGCCGCCCCATGACGTCGCCGATGCGCAGGCAGGGCTTGCCCTCCAGCACGGGCAGCTGAAGCACCGTGTCCAGCGCGGGCTTCTGGCGCAGGCGGAAGCTGGCGGCCTCGCTCTTGTAAACGCCGCCGCGCAGATAGCCCACCGACCAGTTGTCCACCGCGTCCAGCCCGGAAAACGTCCTGGCGCACACGCCCGGCTCGATCTCATAGCGATGAAGCCGCACGTCGTAATAGGCGATGCCCGCCTCCATGTCCGCCTCGGCCTCGGGCGTACCGGCGCACTCGGGCGCGGTGCAGGCGATCTCCGCGCCGTTCATGCGGCGGCGGGTCGTTTCGAGCGCATGGCCGCTCATGTCCACGCCGATCGAGCGCCGCCCGTTCAGCCAGGCCGCCTCGAGCGTCGTGCCCGAGCCGGAAAACAGATCGCAGACCAGATCGCCCGGCCGGCTGCTGCTGAGGATCACGCGCTCGAGCAGGCGCAGCGGCTTCTGCGTGTCGTAGCCGGTGCGCTGCGGGTCCTTCTGCTGGAGATGACTCACGTCGTCCCACACGTCGCCGGGGAAGGCCGGCTCGTCGTCATAGTATGTATAGATTTTTCCGCCCGATTTGATCGAGCGGTAGACGCGGCCGTCCGCGTCCACATGGCGCTTCATGTGATTGCGCCTTGTGTCCAGCCGCGAAACCGGCACGCCCTCCAGATTGAAGTAATACTTGCGCCCCTTGCGATAGAACAATATCACGTCGTGCTTGCGGCTGAAGAAGCGCCGCGCCCGGCCGCCGGTCTGATACGACCAGATGATCTCGTTGAGGAAATTGCTCTCGCCGAAGATTTCGTCCATCAAAAGGCGAATGTAGGCGTACATATGGTAATCGACATGAACGTAGATCACGCCGCTGTCGCTGAGCAGCTCCCGCGCGCCGGTGAGCACGTCGCGCATCATCTCCATATACGCGCCGCGCTCCATATCGTCGCGGTAGACGGCCTGCACCAGCGAGCCCGCGCCGCTTTTCCACTCCTTTTCCCCCACGCGCGCGCGCATGGAAAAGACCTGGCCGGTTCTAAAGGGCGGATCGAGATAGACCACCTGCGCCTGAGAAGCGTACTGCTCGATCAGGCCCGGCAGCAGCGCGCGCACATCGCCCACGCGCATTTCACTGCCCGGCCCCTTTCCGGCCTGCTCCTCCCGCCAGATGTTGACCTGCCGAAGCTGCATACGGTTCACTCCCTGTCACAATCGTCGCTTTTTTCTATTATATATTATTTTCCCGCCGCCGTCACGCGTTTTTTGCAATTTTATGTTTGTTTTCGCATTTTGTCGGCGCGGGGATTGACATTTGCGCCGTTTTTTATGATAATAGGAGTGCGCCGCGGGATTGACCGCCCGCCGCTTCCCCATTTTTCACTGACTGTATGGGAGGAACTGTTTTTATGACTGCCCGAATGGATCGCCTTCCGGCGCTGCCCCTGATTGTCAACGATCCCTATTTCTCCATCTGGTGCGCGGCCGACCATCTGACCGACGCCGTGCCCACCCACTGGGCCGGCGAGGAAAAGCCGCTGCTCGGCCTGGCCGTGATCGACGGCAGGGCATACCGCTTCCTTGGCGTGAACGCGGACGAGGCCATGCAGACCGAATCCCTCGAGGTCACGCCCACCAGCACACGCTCCTCGCTCATCGCGGGCGGCGTGCGCGTAAGCATTGCCTTCACCACACCGCTGCTGCTCGACCGGCCTGACGTGCTGTCCATGCCCGTGACCTATGTAGACATGACCGCCGAAAGCGCGGACGGGAGGGCGCACGCGGTATCGCTGAGCTTCTTCATGGACGAGCGGCTGTGCTACACCCAGCGCGATATTCCGACCGACCCCGAAAAGAAGGAGAAGTTCGACAAAAGCCTCGATCCCTCCTACGCCTGCACCGAAAAGCCGGCCATGATGCGCGATTCCTACCGCGCGGCCGCGCTGAACATCGCCTATATGGGCCGCCTGCATCAGGGCTTTGCCGGCCACAGCGGCGACCACATCGCCATCGACTGGGGCTACGCCTATCTGGCGGGCGAGGACGACGTGCATACCTGCGAAACCGGCCTGACCGCCGAAAAGAGCGGCGCCGTCGATGAAAAAGCGGCGCTTGAAATGCACGTCTACGCCGCCTATGACGACGTGGCCTCGATCAACTATTTCGGCCGCCTGACCCCCGCCTACTACGCGCGCGGCGGCAAGACCATACTGGACGCGATCTCCGCCCTGCACACGCAGCGGGAAACGCTCATGGCCGAGTGCCGCGCGCTGGACGAATCTCTCGAGAAGAAGGCGTTCGAGCTGGGCGGCGAGGACTACCGGCTGATCGCCTCCGCGGCCTATCGCCATTCCATCGGCGCGCACAAGCTGATCGCCGACGAGCACGGCGACATGGTGTTCCTCTCCAAGGAGAACGATTCCAACGGCTGCATCGGCACGGTGGACGTGAGCTATCCCTCCATACCGCTGTTTTTGCTCTACAATCCGGAATTCGTGCGCGGTATGTGCCGCCCGATCCTCAAGTTCGCCTCGCTGCCGGTCTGGCCGTTTGATTTCGCGCCGCACGACGTGGGCCGCTATCCGCACGCCACCGGCCAGGTTTACGGCTACAAAAACCGTCCCGGCTGCTTCGTACACGGGCTGGTCTATCCGCCGCTGTATCTCTATCCCGCCACGGCCGACGCGTACGCGCTGCGCAGCCAGATGCCCGTCGAGGAATGCGGCAATATGCTGATCATGCTCTGCGCCGCCTCCCGCGTGGACGGCGATTATTCGCTCGAGCGCGCCTATATGCCCGTGCTGGAGAAGTGGGTGCGCTATCTGATCGAGTTCGGCGAGGATCCGGGCGAGCAGCTCTGCACCGACGACTTTGCGGGCCATCTGGCGCATAACATCAATCTGTCCGCCAAGGCGGTCTGCGGCGTGGCGGCCTATGCGCTCATCCGCCGCGGGCTGGGCGACGAGGCCGACTACGCGCGCTATATGGACAAGGCGCGTGAAATGGCGAAGAGCTGGCTCGAGCGCGCCTCCGCCGGCGACGGCTCCACCTACCTCACGTTTGACAGGCAGGGCTGGAGCATGAAGTACAACCTCGTCTGGGACAAGCTGCTCGGCCTTGAGCTGCTGCCTGATACGTTCTATGAGCGCGAGACGAAGAGCTATCTGCCGCGCATGAACAAGTACGGCCTGCCGCTCGATTCCCGCTCCGACTACACCAAGTCCGACTGGATCCTCTGGACCGCCTCCATGGCCGACAACGAGACCTTCCGCGCGCTCATTCATCCGGTCGCGGAATATCTGCGCGACAGCGACACGCGCGTGGCCTTCTCCGACTGGTATTATACCTCGACCGGCCGCTATGTCCACTTCATCGGCCGCAGCGTTCAGGGCGGATTGTATATGCCGCTTCTGATGGACAAATGGACGAATAAATAAGCGTCATTCGCGTCTTTTTCCGCAAGCGCCGACGAACGATTCGGCGCTTGCGGCCGTTATACGCCCCGCCGCCCCCGCCTTCACACGGCAGCATATGCCGCAAATGAGAATAAATACAAACTGATATATTTGCGAAACTTTTATGCGAACCGCCGCGTCTGACAAGCGTAACTCAAACGGACCATGATCGGAGGAATCGCGCATTATGAAAAAGAAGCTCATATTCGCAGCCGTTGTCATTGCGCTCGTCGCGCTGGCCCTGGTGCGGTACACGCTCATCGAAGTGGACGCGCCGCTGCCCGAGGACGTAAAGAACGGCAGCGCGGCGCAGACGGGACAGCTCGCCGCGTCAATCACAAGAGCGCCCACGCAGGCCCCCACCCCTGAACCCACGCCCGAGCCGACGCCCGAACCCACGCCCGAGCCCGTCATGCAGAGCGGCTCGTCCGGCGAGGACGTCAAAACGCTGCAAACGCGTCTGCGCGAATACGGCTTTATGACCAGCGGCGCGGACGGCCAGTACGGCGCAAAAACCAAAGCGGGCGTTCAGAAGCTGCAAGCCTACCTGGACGCGCTGAACCGCAAGGAGCAGGCTGTGCTGAGCGCGCGGCTGGACGACGAAGCCCAGCCGGACGGGGATCCCGGATCGCCCGCCGCGGAACCCGCCGCCAATAACGGCAATACCAGCGATAACGACACACCCAATACGGAAGAAACCGCCCCTCAGGATACGCGCAAGCCCGCTGAAGAAACGCCCGCCTATTCCGGCGCGGTCGATCAGGCGCTGTGGGATTTCCTGAACGAGGGCGGCTTTTCCGTCTATCGAGAAACGGTGTCGAGCGGCTCGAAGGGCCTTGAAACCGAGCGCGTGCAGACCCGCCTGATCGCGCTGGGCTATCTGAGCGGCGCGGCGGACGGCGACGCGGGCAGCAAGACCGTCTCGGCCATTCGCTCGTTCCAGTCCTCAAACGGCCTGGGCGCGGACGGTGTGGCCGGCGAAAAGACGCAGAGGCTGCTTTTCTCGGGCAGCGCAAAGCGCTATGTGAAGCCCGCCAAGCCCTATCTGCTCAAGATCGACACCTCGAAGCAGCGCGTCTACGCCTACTCCTACGACAAGGCCACGGGCAGCTATTCAAACCTCGTGCGCACGATGGTCTGCTCCACCGGCAAGGACGCGACGCCCACGCCCAGGGGCACCTTCACGAGCACGTCGCCCGTGGCGCGCTGGGGCTACTTCCCGAAATACGACGTGTGGGGACAGTATCTCTACCGCATCAACGGCAGCATACTCTTCCATTCCGTGCTCTACACCGACTCGAACGAGAACAGCCTGATTGCCGGCTCGCTCTACAAGCTGGGCTCAAAGGCCTCCCACGGCTGCGTACGCCTGTCGGTCGAGGACGCGAAGTGGATCTACACCAACTGCCCCGCCGGAACGACGGTCAAGGTGGTTTAAGGACATAAAGCACGGCTCCGATGCGCGCTCACATCTTGTGATCCGCGCGTCGGAGCCGGTTTTTTCATATCAGACAAACTCAATTTCCCGCGTATCCCCGCAATACCCGCCGCCCGTGACATACTGCATGATGCCCGAGGGCAGGCGCGTCTCGTAATTGAAGTGCAGATGCCCCGCCAGCACGGCCCTGATCAGCGGCTGCGCGTAGATATAGTCGATGAACGCCATGGTGTCCGCATCGGCCTGCTGCTGACGCAAGCGGTATTCGTCATAGCCGGTCATCAGCGCATCGGGCGTGCCGGTCAGGTAGGCACAGGGCTGCTTCCTGTTCGTCATCATCTCGTCGTAAAGCTGCTGCGTGTGCAGCGGATTGTGCATCATCAGCACGATGGGCAGGCCCTTCTCGATCTCCCGCTTCATGCGCGCGAGCTGATCCGCGTCGAAGCGGTAATAGCCGTTGTCCAGCGCGACGAAGTTCACGCCGCCCATCACGCGGCTGGCAAAGTGCAGATCGTTCCGGAAATAGGACTGCACCAGATCGAAGCTCTTCATCTTGTAGGGCAGATCCTCGAATGCCTCGCCCACATACAGGCTGAACTCGTGATTGCCCACGGCCATGAAATAGTCGATGTCCTTCAGCGTATCGCGCGCGTAATCGAGGTTCTTATAGGATACGAAATCGCACAGATCGCCGGTATAGAGCACGGGCAGACGATGACTGCGCGCGTAATCCAGCTGAAGCGCGTATTCCTCCATGGCGACGTTGCCCGGCTTTCCGTGATTGAACGCGGCGGTGCGGCTTTCGGCCAGTTTGATTTTGCGCTCGTCGTCGCGATTGTCGGCCAGCGCGATGTGATTGTCGCTCATATGCAGCGCGCGGAAGGGCTTCTCCAGCCCGATTTCAAGGCGCGTTTTCGTGATGGTCATATTGCTTCCTCCCCTGACGTTCCTTTGCGGCTCCCGCCTATTATAGCATCCGCCACGCCCCTTTGCAAGCGGCGGCCAGAAAGTCTTTGACAGGCGCGCGCGGAGGGCGTATAATGGGGCTGAAATCGATCGATCACGATCGCAAAAAAGGAGTTTTTGACCGATGAGACTGGGTGCTTATTATTGGGACGGCTGGTATGAGCCGCTGCCGCACTGGACGCAGCGTCTGATGAACGAATTCCCGAACCGTATGCCGGTCTGGGGCTGGATGGGCGGCACCGTCAGCAATATGGAAATGCAGATCGACCTGGCCGCGGACGCGGGCCTTGAGTATTTCTCCTTCGACTGGTATTATCCGCAGCATGGAAAGATCAGCGGCATGAACGACGCGGTGGATCGCTTCCTGAAATCGAAAAACCGCGGTCGCATGAGCTTCTGCCTGCTCGTGGCCAATCACGACGGCGGCCGCATCTTCCGCGACAAATGGGAGGACTTCTGCCGCATGATCCTGCCCTACCTGACCGCCCCCGAGGCACTGAAGGTGGACGGCCGGCCGGTCGTCATGATCTTTGCGCCCGAAAACCTCGCGCCCGATCTGGGCGGCCATGAGGAATGTCGCAAATGCGTCGCCTATCTCAATGATCTGGCGCGCGAAAACGGTCTGCCCGGCGTGTATCTGGTGGCTTCCTGCCACATACTGCCCGTCGAGGAGGAGACGCTCGAGCCGTCCCGCAATCCCGCGCAGTGGGATGAATACTGCCGCGATATGGAGGAGATGGGCTTCGACGCGCTCTCCGGCTATAACTATCACCGGCTGAACCTCAAAAAGGGCGATTTCGACAACCTGATCTATCCCTTCGAGCAGCTCAGCGCCGATTACGCCTACTGCTGGGATATGTTCGCCGCCCACAGCCGCATCAAATACCTGCCCTGCCTGAACGGCGGCTGGGACTGCCGCCCGTGGGAGGAAACCGACAGGAGCGACTACAAAGGGCTGGGCGCCACCCCCAGCTGCTACTCGCCCGACCGCACGCCCTACACGCAGTATAAGCACGTCAGGGAGGCCGGCGCATGGATGAAGGCGCACGCAGACAGAGTGTGCGACGATCTGGCCATCATCTACGCCTGGAACGAGAACGGCGAGGGCGGCTTCATTGAGCCGACCGTCGGCAACGGCGACACCATCCTCAAGGCCGTCGGCCGCGCCGTCCGCGAGACCAACGAAAACCGATAAGGATGAGCGGCAGGCTTCCCCATCGCGCGGGAGGTCTGCCGTCCTTGCATAATTGCATTTGAACGGCGCCTGAAACAGCGCTTTTCAATTCAAAAGGCGAGAATTGCACGGCGCTCGAAATTTCAACAATCCCAACCGCCGCGATTTCCGAAGAAAACTCGACATTCTAAAGGGCGAACGCTCTGATTCCAGAACGCGCCGCAACTCCCATGGAGTTTTCTCAAGGCGAAAAGCCGCCGGTACAGCGCTGAAAACGCGCGCCATCTCAAGCAGATACAGCCCGAAAAAGCCCATCAAGGAGGATTGCCCATGTTCCGGCTCTTTAACACGCGTCTCCCCGACACGCCCTACACAAAACGCGAAATTGAGCGAATCCGCGCCAATATCGCGCCGCTTACCGGAACGCCCATCGCGCCTTTTGATGAAGAAGCGTTCCGCCTGTTCTACAAAACCGGCAGCCGCGTCGAATACGAGGCCGTCTATTTCGAGACGCGCCGCCGCCTGTGCGCCTATGCCGCGCTGGCGCTGTGGGAGGATGACCCCGCATGGATCGCCGAGCTTGAGCGCGCGCTTTCCGCTCTGCTGGCCGAGCCGACCTGGGCGCTGCCCGCGCACGTCGCCGGGGACGCGGACGAAAAGACGCGCCGCGAGACGCTCGATCTCTTTGCCTGCGAGAGCGCCGAGGCCATTGCCGAAATCCTCTCCCTGCTGGGCGAGCGGCTCGACCCCGCGCTGAAGGAAGCGCTGCACAACGCCCTCGAGGAGCGCGTCGCGCGCCCCTATCTGACCGCGCGCCGCCGCTGGGGCAAGGGCAACTGGTCGGCCGTGTGCGCGGGCTGCGTCGCGATGGTGTTCATGTATGAGTTTCCCGAGCTGCTTGACGACGCGCTGCCCACGCTGCGCCGCTCGCTGGACGATTTCCTCTCGAGCTACAACAGGGACGGCTGCTGTCTCGAGGGGCCGCTCTACTGGGAGTACGGCTTCGGCTTTTTCACCTATGCCGCCGATATGCTGCGCGCCTTTACGGGCGGGAAGCTCGATCTCTTCGCCGATCCCAAGGTGCGCGCCATCGCCGCCTTCGGGCAGGATATGTTCCTCGACGGGCGGCACGTCATCCCGCTGGCCGACGCGCCGCACACGCTCGCCGTTCACATCGGCCTGATGCACCGGCTGAACCGCGAATATGATCTGGGCGGCTTCCCGTCGGACGACGCGTGCGCGTTTGGCCGGGATGTGCGCTTCCGCTTCGCGCCCTTCATCCGCGATTTCTACTGGTATGATCCCGATGCCGATCACGCCGCCGCGCAGCGCCCGCCCGTCTCGTTCTATCGCGAGTCCGGCTGGTTCATCGCACGCCGGGGCGGCTATACCGCCGTGTGCAAGGGCGGCCATAACGCCGAGCCGCACAACCACAACGATCTCGGCTCCTTCCTGCTCTTTGCGGACGGCGCTTTCCCGCTGGACGATCCCGGCTGGCCGGAATACACCCGCGATTACTTCGGGCCGCGCCGCTATGAGGATTACGTCTGCGCGTCCTCGGCGGGCCACAGCGTGCCCCTCGTGAACGGAATGCCTCAGTCGCCCGGCGAGGACAGACGCGCGCGGCTGTTGACCAGCGCGAAAAACGAGATCGCCTACGAGCTTTCCAGCGCCTACGATGTAGAAAACCTCGCACTCACGCGCATTATACGCTTCGATGACGGCGGCGTTACGCTGATCGACCGCGTGAAGAACGCGGAAGCCTTCGTCGAGCGCTTTGTGACGCGCCTAAAGCCCCAGCCGCTCGAAAACGCCGTGCAGATCGGCGCGTGGCGCGTGACGAGCGCCTTCCCCGCGCGCGTCGGCGTGCAGACCGCGCAGTACGCGCCGCGCTTTCGGGGCTTTGTGACCGGCGAAAGCGAGGACAATGAGATCGAAACGCTCTATCAGATCGACTTCACGCCCGAAACGGCGAACGGCGAGTTCCGCTTCCGCGTTGAAAGGCACGATTAAGCGCGCAGCGCCCGCAATTTTCCCTATAAAAGCATCGCGCCCCGAGAAAAACGCTCGGAGCGCGATGTTTTGTTTATGACGCCTTAGTATTCCAGCTCGCCCTCGTAGACCAGCGCCGCGCTGCCGGTCAGCACGACATGGTCGCCGGTGTAGTTGACGATCAGATCGCCGCCGCGGGTGTTGACGGTCACGTCCACATTCTTCTTGCACAGGCCGTTTTCGACCGCCGCCACAACCGCCGCGCACGCGCCCGTGCCGCAGGCCAGCGTTTCGCCGTTGCCGCGCTCGAAGCAGCGCATCTTGATCGTCGTGGGGTTGACCACGCGGATGAACTCGGTGTTGACGCGCTCGGGGAAGATCGGCGCGTTTTCAAACAGCGGGCCGATTTCCTCCAGATCGAGCTGCTCGATATGCTCGGTGAACACAACGCAGTGCGGATTGCCGGTCGAGACGCAGGTGACGGCGTATTTGCGGCCGCCGATCTCCACGCGATGGTTGACCACGCGCTCGCAGGGCAGCGTGCAGGGCACATCCTTCGCCCTGAGCGACACCGCGCCCATATCGACCGAGGCCGAGCTGACCTTGCCAAAGCGCGTGTACAGCGTCACGGTCTTTACGCCGCTGGCCGTCTCGATGGTCACGCGCATCCGGTTGACCAGCCCGTTGTCGTAGATGAACTTGGCCACGCAGCGGATGCTGTTGCCGGCCATGAGGCCCTCGGAGCCGTCGCGGTTGAATATGCGCATCTTCGCATCGGCGACGTCGCTGCGCTCGATCAGCACAAGGCCGTCCGCGCCCACGCCGTAATGCCGGTCGCACAGCGACACGCTCAGCGCCTCCGGGCAGGTGATCGAGGAATCGTAATTATTGATGTAGATATAGTCGCTGCCGGAGCCCTGCATTTTGGAGAAGCGCAGTTTCTGGCGGCTGGCGCGCAGGTGATTGATGTCCACCAGCTCGGTGTTGGACTGGTTGTAGCGGCTGGCGATGATGTCGGCCAGCGCGTTGGCGGTGTCCAGCGAGGTAAAGCACGCCACGCCCAGCAGCACGGCCTTGCGATGCAGCGCGATGTAATCGTCGATCGTGTCGTCGCGCAGCGCGCCGGTATAGATCACATAGTTGATCTGGCCGCTCTCGAGCAGCGAATAGATCGCGTCGCTCTCGCCGAGCGTAGGTACAGTCTCGACCGTCGTGCCCAGCACGGACACGGCGCGCGCCGTATCGGGCGTGGCGTACAGGCGGCAGCCCAGATCGCTCAGCTTGCGCGCCAGAGAGATGATCTCGTCGTTGTCATACGCATCCACGGAGAGCAGCACGCCGGTTTCCTCGCCGGGCTTGGGCATCTTGATGCCCGCGCTGGTGAGGCCCTTGAACAGCGCCTCGCTGATGTTCTCGGCCAGGCCCAGCACCTCGCCGGTTGATTTCATCTCCGGCCCCAGATAGGCATTCGCGTCGGTCAGCTTTTCAAACGAGAACACGGGCACCTTGACGGCGCAGTAGGGCGGCGTCTTGTAAAGGCCGGTGCCGTAGCCCAGATCGCGCAGCCTCTCGCCCAGCATGACGCGGGAGGCCACGTCCACCATGGGCACGCCGGTCACCTTGCTGATGTAGGGAATGGTGCGCGAGGCGCGGGGATTGACCTCGATGACGTACAATTCGCCCTCCCAGATCAGATACTGTATGTTGACCAGGCCCTTCGTGCCCAGCGCCAGCGCGAGGCTTTCAGAGCTTTCGCAGATGGTCTTGAGCATACGGTCGTTGAGGTTATAGGGCGGATAGACGGCGATCGAGTCGCCGCTGTGGATGCCGGCGCGCTCGACGTGCTCCATAACGCCGGGGATCAGCACGTCCTGCCCGTCGGAGATGACGTCCACCTCCAGCTCCACGCCGGGCATATATTTGTCGATCAGCACGGGGTTGTCGATGCCGCCGGAGAGGATGCGCGTCATATAGCGCGTCACGTCGGCCTCTTCGTTGGCGATGGTCATGTTCTGGCCGCCGATGACATAGCTGGGGCGCAGCAGCACCGGGTAGCCCAGCGTTTTGGCCGCGTCCTTAGCTTCCTCCATGGTGCGCACGCCCATGCCCTTCGGGCGGCGGATGGAGAACTTCTCCAGCAGCGCGTCGAACCGCTCGCGATCCTCCGCCACGTCGATGCTCTCCGCCGACGTGCCGAGGATGCGCACGCCCTGCTTGTCGAGGAAGCCGGTCAGCTTGATGGCCGTCTGGCCGCCGAACGCCACAACCACGCCCACCGGCTTTTCCACCTCGATGATGCGCATGACGTCCTCTTCGGTCAGCGGCTCGAAGTACAGCCTGTCGGCGGTATCATAGTCGGTCGAAACCGTCTCGGGATTGTTATTGACGATCACCACGTCGTAGCCCAGCTCCTTGAGCGTCCAGACGCAGTGAACGGAGGAATAATCGAACTCGATGCCCTGACCGATGCGGATCGGGCCGCTGCCCAGCACCATGACGATGGGCTTGCCGGAGCGCGGGAAGGCGCGCGATTCGCAGTCGCTGTCGAACGTCGAATAGAAATACGGCGTTTCGGCGGCAAACTCCGCGGCGCAGGTATCGACCATCTTGTAGACGGAGGGCACATGCGGCAGCTCCTTCGCGCCGCTGAGCCGTTTGATCGCCGCGTCGGGATAGCCCATTTTCTTGGCGCGGAGATACATTTCATCGGTCAGGTCGCCAGCCATCTCCTTTTCAAAGTCGGCCAGCTTCTTGAGCTTGCTGAGGAACCACTTGTCCACCTTGGTCACGTCGTGGATAAAATCGACGCTCACGCCCTTCTTGAGCGCCTCGAACATGGTGAACAGCCGGTTGTCGTCCACCTGCTCCAGCCGCTTTTCGACCGGCACGTCGCCGTGATAGGGGCGGTTGAGCGTGTCCAGCTTGATCTCCGCGCCGCGCACGGCCTTCATGATGGCCATTTCGAACGTCGGCGCGATGGCCATGACCTCGCCGGTGGCCTTCATCTGCGTGCCCAGCTTGCGGCTGGAGCCGACGAACTTGTCGAACGGCCACTTGGGCAGCTTCACCACCACATAGTCCAGCGTCGGCTCGAAGCAGGCGCAGGTCTTGCCGGTGATTTCGTTTTTGATCTCGTCCAGCGTATAACCCAGCGCGATCTGCGTGGTCACCTTGGCGATGGGATAGCCGGTCGCCTTGCTGGCCAGCGCCGAGGAGCGCGATACGCGGGGGTTGACCTCGATGACGGAATATTCGAACGAATTGGGATTGAGCGCGAACTGGCAGTTGCAGCCGCCGGTGATGCCCAGCGCCGATATGATGTTGAGCGAGGCCGAGCGCAGCATCTGATATTCATAGGATGAAAGCGTCAGCGCCGGCGCGACGACGATCGAATCGCCGGTATGCACGCCGACCGGATCGAGATTCTCCATGCTGCACACGGCGATGGCGTTGCCCGCGCCGTCGCGCATGACCTCGAACTCGATCTCCTTCCAGCCCGCGATGTACTTTTCAATCAGCACCTGCGTGATGGGCGACATATCAAGGCCGGTATAGGCCACCTCGCGCAGTTCCTCCTCCGTATAGGCCACGCCGCCGCCCGCGCCGCCCAGCGTGAACGCCGGACGCACGATGACCGGGTATCCGATATTGTCGGCGATGGCGAGCGCCGTCTCCACGTCGTTGGCGATGTCCGAGGGGATGCACGGCTCGCCGATGGCGGTCATGGTTTCCTTAAAGAGCTTGCGATCCTCCGCCTTGTCGATGGCCTCGGCGTTCGCGCCGATCAGCCGCACGCCGTGGCTCTTCAGAAAGCCCTCCTTGTCCAGCTGCATGGCCAGCGTCAGGCCCGTCTGTCCGCCCAGACCCGCCAGCATGCTGTCCGGCTTTTCCTTCTCGATGATGCGCTTGATCGTCTCGACGGTCAGCGGCTCCAGATAGATTTCGTCGGCCAGCGCCTTGTCGGTCATGATGGTGGCGGGGTTGGAGTTGACCAGCACGACGTTCACGCCCGCGTCCTTCAGCACGCGGCAGGCCTGCGCGCCGGCATAGTCGAACTCGGCGGCCTGGCCGATGACAATGGGGCCGGAACCGATCATCAGAACCTTCTTAATGTCTTTATTCAGCGGCATATCCGTTTTCCTCCATCATGGCGATAAAGCGGTCGAACAGTTTCTCGGTGTCGTGGGGGCCGGAGCGGGCCTCGGGGTGGAACTGCACGGTGAACGCCTTCAGCGCGGGATAATCAACGCCCTCGCAGGTCTGATCGTTGGCGTTGACGAAACTCACAACGCCGTTTTTGATCGAATCGCCCACCACGGCGTAATTGTGGTTCTGGCAGGTGATGTAGTGGCGCTTATCGCTCACATGGCACACCGGCTGATTGCTGCCGTGATGGCCGTACTTGAGCTTCATCGTGCGGCCGCCCGCCGCCAGCGCCGTCATCTGATGTCCCAGGCAGATGCCGAAGATCGGCACCTGTCCCATCAGCTTTCTGATCTGCTCGATGCAGAAGCCGTTGTCGGCGGGGTCGCCCGGGCCGTTCGAGAGCATCACGCCGTCGGGATGGCCGGCAAGGATCTCCTCCGCCGGCGTAAAGGCGGGCACGCGGCGCACCGTGCAGCCGGCCTTGCGCAGCAGCGTGATGATGTTCTTCTTCGTGCCGTAGTCGATCAGCGTGACGCGATATTTTTCGTCGGCCAGCGCCGGATAGACGACCGGCTCGGGACAGGTGACCGCCTCGACCGCCTTCTCGACCCTGTAGGCCTTTACCGCGCTCAGATCGGCGGGCAGCTCGTCGCAGATGATGCCGTTCATCACGCCGTGCTCGCGGATGACCTTCGTGATGGCGCGCGTGTCCACGCCGCACAGGCCCGGCACGCCCTTCTTCTTCAGGAACGCGTCCACATCGTACTGGCAGCGGAAGTTAGACGGCGCGTCGCACCACTCGCGCACCACATAGCCGCGCACATGGCAATCGCCCTCAAATTCCTCCTCGATGACGCCGTAATTGCCGATCATCGGGAAGGTCTGCATAACGATCTGGCCGTAATAGCTGGGATCGGTCAGCGTCTCGATGTAGCCGCACACGCCCGTGGTGAACACCACCTCACCGATCACGTCGCCCTCCGCGCCGAACGCCTGCCCCTCGAACACCGTTCCGTCCGCCAGAACAAGATACCTTTTCTTCATGCACGCTGCCTCCGTCATTGTGTATTACCGGCTCAATTTGAATGAATATTCACATAAAGCCGCCATTTTGCTCATAATTATGAGCATTG
>SFOF01000181.1 GCA_004552515.1 Clostridiales bacterium | reverse complement strand
CTCGGCGCAACGCCGCTGGATTTTGACGCGGGACTGATCGCGCGCGTGAAGCGGACGCTCGAGGGGGCGGGGCTTCACGTCAACGCGGCGCTGTGCCTGGGCGCAGCGCTCGAGGATGTAGAAAACGCTTCCCGCGCGGTATACAATATCGCGGTGAGTCGCGCGGGTCTGCCGGCGGCGCGCTATCTTCACGAGCGCTTCGGAACGCCGTTTGACGTATTCGTGCCGCTGACGAAGGCGCAGGCGCTCCGGCGCGGCCTCTCGGGCGAGACGGGGGCGGGGAAGCGCGCGCTTGTCGTCGGCGAGGAGATTATGGCGCGCTCGCTTGGCGATGCGCTGATCGAAAGGGGCTATCGCGCGTCGTTTCTGTCGGACGGCGCTGCGGAGGACGAAATCGCGCGCGCGGCGGAGGAAGCTGAGCTTGTGATTGCCGATCCGCTGATCAGGCCGCTGGTTTCGCCGCCAGCTGAGTTTATCGAATGTCCGCACAGGGCGCTTTCGGCGCATCTGTTTGAGGATAAAGCGCCCGCGCAGGTGATTGAGAGCCTGCTGGGCGAATAGGAAAGGGAGGAACATACCATGAAAAAGCTCATTGGACTGATCCTGGCGCTCGCGCTGTGCGTGTGCGGCGTCATGCCCGCCATGGCGGAGGAAGCGACGCGCACCGTCACCGACACCATCGGCAACGAGATCACCGTGCCCGCCGAGATCGGCCGCATCGCGATCATCTCGACGATGCCGCTGGCCTCCGTGTTCTGCATGGTGGAGGAATCGGGCGAGAAGCTGGTCGGCCTGACGCCGGCCTCGAAGAACGCGGCGATGAACTCCTTCGTGCGCCGCATTGCGCCGGAAATCGAGAACATCTCGACGGCCTTCGCCGAGGGCGAAAGCGTCAATGTCGAGGAAGTCGTCAAGCTGAACCCCGACGTGGTGTTCTATAACACCAATAACGCCGCGGACGTGGCGGCGGTCGAGCAGCTCACCGCGCTGAATATCCCCTGCGTGGGCTTCAGCACCAGCCTGGGCGACTGCAACACCGTCGAGACGTTCAACACCTGGGCGACGCTGATCGGCGAGGTGCTGGGCAAGGAAGTGCGCGCGCAGGAGATCGTCGAGTACGGCCGCAAGGCACAGGAAATGGTCGCCGAGCGCGTGGGCAAGCTCACCGACGAGGAAAAATCCACCGCGCTGATCCTGGCCAACTACACTCAGTCCGCCATCGTGGCCGCCGGCAGCACGTTCGGCCGCTACTGGCTCTCCGCCATTGGCGCGGAGAATGTGGCGCTTGAAATCGACAAGGCCATCTCGCCGGTTTCGCTGGAGCAGATTTACGCCTGGGATCCCGACGTGATCTTCCTCAACAGCTTCAGCGCCTTCACCGCCGAGGACATCCTGAACAGCACCGCCATTGAGGGACAGGACTGGAGCCAGCTGACCGCCGTCAAGAACGGACGGGTCTACAAGCTGCCGCTGGGCGTTTACTACTGGTTCCCGCCGTGCTCCGATTCGCCGCTGGCGCTTCAGTGGATGGCGCAGAAGCTCTATCCCGAGCTGTTCAGCGATCTCGACATTGATCAGGAGATCCGCGATTACTACAAGAATTTCTACGGCATTGAGCTGACCGACGAGGACATGAACACGCTCTACAATCCGCCGGCCGAATCGGCGATGGGCTGATCGAGCGACAGTAAATCACAGGCAAGGGGGTCGTGGCCGCGCATGGCCGCAGTCCCCTTTTCGAGTGAAGGAGAGAAAATGACCATGAAAAGAGGAACGCGAAAGGCCGGCTTTTCGCGGCCCGCCGTGCTGGCGCTGTGTCTGCTGCCCGTGATCGCGGCGCTGGCATGCGTGTGCCTGGGGCGCTATACCATTCCTGTGCGCGAGGTATTTTCGGCGCTGGGGCACAAAATGCTGGGGCTGTCCGGCGAGGCGAGTAAGTCCGAGGCCATCGTCTGGTCGATGCGTCTGCCGCGCGTGCTGCTGTCTCTGCTGGTGGGCGGCGGGCTGGCCGTCGCGGGCGCGGCGTTCCAGAGCCTGTTTTCCAATCCGTTGGCGACGCCGGATACGCTGGGCGTGGCGAGCGGCGCGTCTTTGGGTGCGGCGCTGGGGCTTCTGTGGGGCTTTCCGCTATTTTTCGTACAGGTTATGGCGCTCGTCTGCGGCTTTTTCGCCGTAGCGCTGACCTTCCTCGTGGGCTACCGGCGGGACGGCGCGTCCTCCATGACCGCCATCGTGCTGGCCGGCATGGTGATTTCCTCGCTCTTTTCGGCGTTCGTATCGCTGGTCAAGTTCGTGGCTGATTCCGATTCTCAGCTGCCGGCGATCACCTACTGGCTCATGGGCAGCCTGTCCTCGGCCACCTGGGCGACGCTCAGATTCGGCGCGCCGTTCCTCGCCGTGGGCATTATCGCGCTGCTGGTTCTGCGCTGGCGGCTCAACATACTGCCGCTCAGTGAGGACGAAGCGCGCGCGACCGGCGTGAATCTCCCGCTCCTGCGCGGAATCACCGCCCTTGCCGCCACGATGATCACCGCCGCATCGGTGGCCATGTGCGGCCAGGTGGCGTGGGTGGGGCTGCTCATCCCGCACATCGCGCGGATGATGTTCGGCAGCGACAACACGCGGCTCGTGCCGGCCTCGCTCAGTCTGGGCGCGGTGTTCATGGCGCTGGTGGATACGCTGGCGCGCAGCGCGACGGCCTCCGAAATTCCCATATCGATCCTCACGGCGGTCATCGGCGCGCCGTTCTTCATTCAGCTGCTCAGGCAGAGCCGGGGGTGGAATTCATGAATCTGACGGTTGAGCATGGCGCGTTCTCCTACAAAAAAGGCGGCCGCGAGATCCTGCACGACGTGAATTTTTCACTCGGCTCGGGCGAAATTCTGGCGATCCTCGGCCCCAACGGCGCAGGCAAGACGACGCTTTTGCGCTGCGTCATGGGCTTCCTCAAATGGACGGGCGGCAGAAGCCTGTTAGACGGCGAGGACATTGCCGCCATGCCGCCGCGCGCGCTCTGGCGGAAGCTCGCCTATGTGCCGCAGGCGCGGGGACGCGCGTCGGGCGCGCTGGTTGAAAACATGGTGCTGCTTGGCCGCAGCAATCGCATCGGCGCGCTCTCCCAGCCCGGCGCAAAGGACTATGCGGCGGTGGACGCGGTACTGGAGCGGCTCTCCATTGCGCATCTGCGCGGCAAGCGCTGCGATGAAATCAGCGGCGGCGAGCTGCAAATGGCGCTTATCGCGCGCGCGCTGGTCGCCGATCCGGTCTGTGTGATTTTCGACGAGCCGGAATCCAATCTCGATTTCAGAAATCAGCTCATCGTGCTGGAAACCATGGAGCGGCTGCGCGACGAAGGGGTCGCCTGCCTGTTCAACACGCACTATCCCGATCACGCGCTGCGCTGCGCGGACAAGGCGCTTCTCCTGAGCAAAACCGGCGCGCCGGTCTATGGCGGCGCGTTTCAGGTGATCACGGAGGAAGCCATCGGCGCGGCGTTCGGCGTGGAGAGCGTCATTGCGCGCGTCCAAACGCCCGGTCACGACTATCACAGCATCACGCCGGTGGCCGTGCGCGCGGGGGAGAGCGCGCCGGCTCAGCCCGCACCGGAGGGCAACCGGCTGGCGACGGTCAGCATCATCGTCGGCGACGGGGGCGACGTGGAGCGGGTCAATCGCGCGCTGCACGACTGCGGCGGCTCGATCATCGGGCGCTGCGGCCTGCCGTATCCCGATCGCCATGTGCGCGTGATCACCGTGGTGCTGGACGCGCCGCAATCGGAAATCGAGCGGCTGGCCATGCGCATCAATCATCTGCATGGCGTGAGCATTAAGACGACATACGCCTGACCGCGATTCAAGGGGGAACGCCCACGGGCGCAGAACACACATAGGGAGGAACGAATCATGAGCATGAATTCAGTGGCGAGCGCGAATCGCGTTCACATCGGCTTTTTCGGGCGGCGCAACGCGGGCAAATCGAGCGTCGTCAACGCGGTGACGGGGCAGAATCTCGCGGTCGTTTCCGAACGGCGCGGCACGACGACCGATCCCGTGCTGAAATCGATGGAGATATTGCCGCTCGGGCCGGTTGTCGTCATCGACACGCCTGGCTATGACGACGACGACGGAGAGCTGGGCCGCGCGCGCGTGGCGAAAACGCGCCAGATGCTGGGCAAGACCGATATCGCCGTCCTCGTGGTCGATGAAGCGGAGGGGCTGGACGACACCGATCGTGCGCTGATCGCCCTCTTTGAAGAGAAAAAGCTACAGTGGCTGTTGGTCTACAACAAGCACGATCTCGCCGCGGAGAAAGACGCGCCGCTGCCCGAAAACGCGCTGCGCGTAAGCGCTGTGACCGGCGAAGGCATCGACGCGCTGAAGGAGAAACTGGGGCACATGGCGCCCAGGGAGAGCGGGCGGCGGCTGATCGGCGATTTCATCAAGGCGGGCGATACCGTCGTGCTGGTCATGCCCATCGATGAATCCGCGCCCAAGGGCCGCATCATCCTGCCGCAGCAGCAGGCCGTGCGCGATATACTGGACGCGAACGCCATGGCGCTGGCCGTGCAGCCGGGCGAGCTTAAAGCTCTGCTTCAGCTGCTCAAAACGCCGCCGGCCATGGTGGTGACCGACAGCCAGGCGTTCAAGGCGGTGGCGGCCGATACGCCGCAGGAGATTCCGCTTACGTCGTTCTCGATCCTGATGGCGCGCTATAAGGGCTTTCTGGAGACGGCGGTGCGCGGCGTGGCGGCGCTTGGGACGCTTACGGACGGCGACACGGTGCTGATTGCCGAGGGCTGCACGCATCACAGGCAGTGCAACGACATCGGTACGGTGAAGATTCCGCGCTGGATCCGGCAGTGTTCGGACGCGGATATTCGCATCGTAACCTGCTCCGGCACGGAGTTTCCGGAGGATCTGTAGC
>SFOF01000180.1 GCA_004552515.1 Clostridiales bacterium | reverse complement strand
ACGACGACGGCACGCTCTACGCCTCCGCGCCGCAGGCCGCGACCAATATTCCCGGCGCGATCAGCTTTGAAAATTGCAAGCGCTGCGCCGTAATCGGCTGCGAGATCAGCCATGTGGGCACCTATGCGGTGGACATGGTATACGCCTGCCATTCCATGCAGGTGGAGAAGTGCCGTATGCTCGATCTGGGCGCGGGCGGCGTAAAGCTGAACGGCGCGACGGCGCAGGATCCCGCAAGCGAGCGCACGCATCACGTCGTGATTGCCGACAACGACATCGGCTTCGGCGGCCGCGTGTTCCTGGCGGGCGTGGGCGTGGCCTCTCTGCGCGCGAGTCACATCGACATCGTGCACAACCACATCCACGATCTGTACTATTCCGGCGTGAGCTGCGGCTGGCTGTGGGGCTATGAGGAAAGCACGTCGTTCGACAACACGATCGCGTACAATCACATCCACTGTCTGGGGCACGGCGTGCTGTCCGACATGGGCGGTATCTACACGCTGAGCGTGCAGCCGGGCACGGTGATCCACCACAATCTGGTCTACGACATCGAGAAGGCGAATTACGGCGGCTGGGCGATCTATCCGGACGAAGGCTCGAGCCATATCCTGATCGAGAACAACGTGTGCTTCGGCACGTCGTCGAGCTGCTTCCATCAGCATTACGGCCGCGAGAATATCGTGCGCAACAACATATGGGCGTTTGGCCGCGAGGGCATCGTCGCCTTTACGCGCCCCGAGGCGCACATCGGCTTCACCTTCGAGCGCAACATACTGCTCACGAAGGGCGAGCCGGTCTACACGGGCAAGGGCATTGAGAAGATCAAGGCCGACATGAACCTCTTCTGGGACGTCGAGAAGAAGCCGCTCTCCTACGCGCCCGATCTGTTCAAGCCCGAGGAGAACGAGTCGATGGATCAGCTCAAGGCGCGCGGTTACGATCTGTTCAGCGTTGTCGCCGATCCGAAATTCGCCGATCCCGAGCATGGCGACTTCACGCTCGCGCCCGATTCCCCGGCCTTCGACATAGGCTTCGTCCCGATCGATCTCTCGACCGTCGGCCCCCGGCAGGGCTGAGCCCTGCACCCAGACCGCTTCGCGCACGCAACCCGACTCTTCAGCGCTTGGGGGCGCTTCGAGTCTGGACGATTGTGCGTATAGGTAAGATCGCTATACAGCCCGACCCGCCCGGCCATAAATCAGAGCCGGGCGGGTCTTTCCGTGTACCCGGGTGACGGCGCGTATACGCACTAAGGCAACCCCGCCGCAGCGTGAAGAGAGTCCAGAGAGTCGAAGACTCTTTGGCGCAGGTTTGGGGCGCGTAGCCCCAACGGACTCCCCGCGGAAAGCCTAACAAGGCTGATGCGGTTGCGCAAAAGCGCACAAGCGCTGCGAATACGCACCAAGGCAACCCCGCCGCAGCGTGAAGAGAGTCCAGAGAGGCGAAGACTCTTTGGCGCAGGTTTGGGGCGCGTAGCCCCAACGGACTCCCCACGGAAAACATAGCAAAGCCAATATGATTACGCAAAAGCGCACTTACACTGCGCCGCCAGCCCCGTTCTCCCGTACCCCGTTCCCCGTTCCTCGTGTCCCCGGTAACCCCGTCGGGATCGCCATAAATAAACGAACAAACCCGAAGTGAACCCACCAGGCCCGATAACCGCACGATGATTCGAGAACACACAAATGGCGATCTCGACCCACGGCGGAATAGGAACGCAAGATATCGCAAGCCGTCCTGTTTGGCGCTATGCGGCAAACAGCAGGCGTGAACCGAGGATAAAACACATCAACAGAACCGTATCGCCGGGCGCGAACCGAGGGCAAAACACCCCGCCAGAACCGCAAACAATGGCATAATCGATGACAAACTGCCCCAAACAGAAACGTATCGTCGGGCGCGAACAAATGCCGCACCGTCTCGACGGAACCGCACTGCTTCGCCGCCCGACCCCCGCGCGCACAATCGCCCGTGCCGGCGCTAAAACCGGCCAAACGCAACCTCGCGCCGGCCCGCAATTCACTGACATATAAGGCGGAACAACGCCCCCGCCGCGTCAGCGATTGCGACGGCCGGCACGCGCTGAAAAACTGCTTTACGCCGCCGCGCAAACGTGCTATAATGACTCGTATCAGAACATACGAACGTCAAAACGCATGAGGAGGACGCATGAACGCACTCATTCAGACCTATCCGCTGCCCTTTGCCCTGATCCTTGCGCTGCTGGCCGCGCTGATCGTTTTGCTGGCGGTGAACGCGCGGCTTCGGAAGATGCAGCGCGCGCTGCGGGGGCGCATCATCGAATCGGAGAGGACGATCACCGCCCAGCAGGCGCAGCTTAACGAGACGGTCAATTCCGTCTTGCAGATGAGCGTAAGCAGCGCGCAGTCCAGCGAGGCGCGCACGCAGCAGCTCGCCGACCGGCTGGAGGCGCGCCTGAGCGGCATCGCCGAGAGCAACGAGCGGCGGCTGGACGATATGCGCCGCCTGATCGACGAGCAGCTCTCCGGCACGCTCGAAAAGCGGCTGGGCCAGTCCTTCCAGCAGGTCAGCCGCCAGCTCGAGCAGGTCTATAAGGGGCTGGGCGAAATGCAGACGCTGGCCGGGGGCGTGGGCGATCTCAAGAAGGTGCTTACCGGCGTAAAGACGCGCGGCGTCTGGGGCGAGATTCAGCTCGGGCGGCTACTGGGCGATACGCTGACCGAGGGGCAGTATCTCGAGAATACGCCGGTCGTGCCCGGTTCGAGCGAGCGCGTGGAGTTCGCCGTGCGCCTGCCCGGCCGCGACGGCGCGGGGCTGCTGCTGCCCATTGACAGCAAATTCCCGCTCGACGCGTTCCGCCACCTCATCGACGAGAGCGAGACCGGCGATAAGGCGCGCGCCGACAAGGCCGCTCTGCTGCTCCAGCGCGCCGTGCTCGATCAGGCGAAGAAGATCAGCGAAAAGTACGTCAAGCCGCCGTATACGACCGACTTCGCGCTAATGTTCCTGCCCATAGAGAGCCTGTACGCCGAGGTCATGCGCCGCGAAAGCCT
Organism: Clostridiales bacterium; assembly: GCA_004552515.1. GTDB lineage: Bacteria > Bacillota > Clostridia > Christensenellales > Aristaeellaceae > Firm-10. Next base: position 1,895 of record SFOF01000180.1, on the reverse strand, counting down.
GAACGAGGAGGCGCGCGCGCGCTTTCATGTGGTGATCGCCGGGCCATCGACGCTCTCGGCGCTCTTAAACAGCCTGTCGCTGGGCTTCCGCACGCTGTCCATCGAGCAGCGCACCGGCGAGGTGTGGCAGCTGCTGGGCACGCTACGCGGCGAGTTTCTGCGCTTTGGCGATACGCTCGAGCGGATGCGCCAGCGGCTCGATCAGGCCACGGGCGAGCTGGACACCGCCACCGCCCGCAGCCGCGCCATTACGCGCCGCTTAAACGAGCTGGAGGATTTTTCGCCCGAGAAGGACGGCGGGGAACGATAGATGACGGTTTGAGGACGGTGAGAGCGCATGATTTTTCTGCGCGATATTTCGATCGACGCCCGGCGCGGGGCGTTCGGGGATAACGGAGATTTGCCCGGCTCTGACAAGCGCGGGCCGCGCGGCGGCTTATTCCTCCTTGTCCAGCCGTATGACGATCGTGCCGTCCGGCCTGATCAGGCCGAGCCAGTCGTCCGTCTCGGCGGTGAGCAGCGCGCGGCCGGTCGCCTTCAGGCTGGTCAGGCCGTCGATCACCACGCGTCCCGTCATGTCGATCAGCCCGTAGCGGCGGCTGCCCGACACCTCGTCGCGGAACGTCAGGCCGTCGATTTCCGCCGTCTGCGTATCATATGTTGAAAACGCCGCGTAAACCACGTCGTTATAGCGCCCCGCAAAGGTCAGCTCCTGCCAGCGCCCGATTTCCGCGCCGTCCGAATCCAGCAGCACGAACCGCTGATCCTCCGACGCGTCCAGCCGCTCGATATAGTATCCGCCCAGCTCGTTCAGCTTTTCGGCGCCCGCGCCGCCGCTCAACACGATATTGCCCGCGTAATCGATCAGGAAAACGCCGCTTTCATCCTCTATGCAGATCAAACTGCCGGTGAACGCCGCGTTCCACGCGCCCTCAAAGCGCGCGATCTGCGCGCCGTCGGCTGTCGAAAGCAGCGATACGCCGTCCTCGTCGATACACAGCGCCGGCGCGTCCTCCATCTTGTCGGACACGATCAGCCGGCCGGCTCTCGGCTCGATCAGCCATGCGCCGTCCAGGCCGATCAGCCCCATGCCGGCTTCGTTGCTGACCCGCGCGCGTCCCAGATGCATGGTATCCGCCCAGACGAACTGCGGCTCGACGCCCCACTGCCCGTCCGCGCCCAGATAGCCGTACAGCCCGCTCTGCGCCACGGCGACGCTCAGCCCCTGTCCGGCAGGAAACGGCCCGTAGGAGAGCCGTATACCGGCGCTGTGTTCGCCGCCGTCCTCTGCGACGGTATACAGCGCGTCGGGCGAGTCGTCCAGCGGATCGCTCTTGAGCGCCAGGAACATTCCCTCGCCCATGGGGATCAGACGGGTGTAGCGCGGCTCGATTTTGACGGTTCCCTGCGTGTCCATCGCGCCGTACATCCCGTTTTGCGCGAAGATGACCGTCTCGCCGTCGAAGCTCAATTTGTCGTAGACGAATTCGGTGAGCGCCAGGCCGTCGCCGCTGATCAGGCCGTATTGCGCGCTGCCCACCGCCCTGGCGGCGAAGAGATCGTCGTCGCTTAAACGGATCATGTCGGAATACACGCCCGCGCCCACGAGCAGATGGCCGTCCGCATCGGCCAGCACTGCCGAGCCGCCTGTGCGCAGCGCGTAGCTTTCCGCCGCCAGCGCGCGGCATGGCAGCAGAAAAAGCAGCGCGATGAGCGTTACGGCAAGACGGCGCACGGTGGATTCCTCCTCTTTTGTACGGTTCAGGTTCCTCCATTATAGCATAGGCAGGGCGGCGCTTCAATAACAATTATCCCCTCATGATCGGCCGCGCGGCCAATGTTAACGCAAAATTCGAACGCCGCGTCCCGTTTGAGGCGGTCAATTTGAGAAAAGG
>SFOF01000179.1 GCA_004552515.1 Clostridiales bacterium | reverse complement strand
AAAATGGGATGAGCCTGCGGGGGGAGCGGAAGGATTTCGGCGTTTCCGGCCTTTCTCTGAGGCTGCGGCGGTCAAATGAAGGACTTTCAGCGCCGCGTGCCCGAGAAATATGCTCCGGCGCTGAAGCTCGCGTCCCATGAATGAACGGCGGGAGCAAGGCGCGGAAATCGCTGGAAGATATTCCAGTAAAAACGCCCGCGTCGTCTATAAACGCGGGCGTTTGAGGAAATCGGGCCGTTACGGCTCCATGCAGATGGCCGTCAGCAGATAGGCAACCTGCGCGCGCGTGGCGATCGCCTCGGCGCTGAGCTGCGAATCGGCGGGCATCATGTGCAGGTAGTCGCGCTCGGCGAGGAACTCGATGGCCGCTTCCGCGTCGCCGCCCTCGCCCTCGGTGGCGGGCAGCTGCACGGCATAGCAGAAATTGTCGGCATAGACGGCCAGATCGCCGATGGTGAGCGTGTCGTCGGCCTTCAGATCGGCGGGCACGATTTCATACTGGGACAGCATGGCGATCGCGTCGTCGAAACTGTCGTCGCCGCCCACGATCATGTAGAACGGCACGATCAGGTCGGCCATGGTCGCCGGCTCGTTCACGCCGAATTCCGTGTCGGAGACGGGCGACATCATGCCGTTTTCGACCACGAAGGTCACCGCGTCGTAGCACCAGTCGCCCTCGGCCACGTCGCTCATTGCGGCGGACGCGCTTTCTTCGCTGGCGAAGGGAGAGAGCACCGTGTCGTACAGATCGGCGTTTTGCTCGATGGCGGCGGCGGAGCCGGAGGTGGAGATCATGCCCTTGTCGGCCAGCGCCTGATACATATCGGCGTATTGCGCCACAGTCTCGGGCGTGACGCTCTTGAGCTGCTTCATGATCTCAAGCGGTTTGGTCTGCCCGTTGCCGGAGATCGTGTTCAGAAGGGCCGTCAGCGCGCCGTTCAGCTCGCCCTCGGAGAGCGCGTAGCCGGAATAGGAGGAGAGAATGTAGCCGTCCAGCGTCTCCTGATCCACATCCTTGAGCTGCGCCACCAGCTCGGGCAGCTGCCGGTACACGTCGAAGGTTTCCTTAACGTTGGGGTCGCGGTAGGAGACGATGTACACGCCGTCGTCGGTCGCGTAGTGCATCACGCCGTACGCGCCGTACTGATCGCGCAGCATGGGATAGAGGTATTCGTCGCTCACCAGCGCCGTTACGGCGTCCATGCCGCCGTTGAACGCGTCGATGCCCAGATCCTCAAAGGAAGCGAAGAGCATATTGTACTGAACGGAGCCGCCCACGACCAGCGCCTCGGCGCGGCTGATCTCGGGGAAGGCGTAGCTCTGGCTGTCGATGTCCTTATTGTCCAGCTTCGCGAGGAAGGCGTTCGCCGCGGCGCGGTGATTTTCGGCGCTTTCCCGGCTGCCGCCAAAGCCGACGACGGCGTTTTTGCTGTTGTTCAGCGCCGCCTGCACGGCCCTGAGGCTTTCGAGCACGCCGTCGGGATTCTCGGCGAGCTGCGCCTCAACATCGCACAGGAAGCTGTAGTAATCCAGATTGGTCGCGTAGTTGAAGTAGGCGTACGCGGGATCACAGGTCGCGAAGGCGCGGTAGACCTGGATGGAATAGCTCTCGTCGGTGACGCTCTTCTTGAGCGAGGTCTTGAGCGCGGAGACGGAATCGGCCACGCGGGCGGAATCGTCCAGCTTGGAATCGAAGAGCAGCTCGTGGAGCAGCTCATAGGCGGCCGTCATGTCCTCGTCCATGGCGATGAAGCTCGCGCGCAGATAGGGCGTGTAGCCGCGCTCGGTGTCGTCGTCGACGACCGAGATGCGGATATTTGCATCGTAGAGATAGCGGGTGATCTGCGAGGACAGCTGCGCGCGGGTGTGCGCCGTCGTGTCCAGATCGCCCAGGAGGTCGGTGTAGAGCTTGAAGTAGTGAATCTGATCCTGCTTGAGGCCGGACGCGTCCAGCAGCAGAAGCGCCTGACCAATGCCGTCCACGTCGGCCTCGGCCTCGACATAGCGCACGCCGTTTTCGGTCGTGTCGGAGATATTGTAGATGCGCGCTTCCTCCGGCAGACTCTCGACGGTAACGGCCTGCAGCTCCTTGACCAGCGCGGCGGTGTCGGCGCTTTCGCCCTCGCCGTCGTCGCTGTTTTCGGCGGCGGTCTTTTCGACCAGCGCGGCGATTTCCTCGTCGGTCATGCCGGCCTTGATTTCGGCCAGCTTTTCAGCCAGCTTGTCGTCCTCGGCTTCCTTGAGGCCCGCTTCCGGCTCGGTGACGGCCACGGCGGTGCGCTTGTTGCCCACCAGGAACTTGCCCGTGACCTTGGCGAACGTGCCGTCCGCGGCGTAGTCGTCGAACAGATCGAGCGTGTCGATATAGTGCATATAGCCGAACTCGTCGCCGGTGGCGGCCCAGTAATAGACGATGTTCGGGATCATGTCGGTGCCGATGCTGCTGCCCTCGCCAGTGAGCAGCACGTCCAGGCGCAGCGCGGCGATGACCGCGTCCACAGCGTCCGCGTCAAAGCCGTTCTCGGCAATATCGGCAAGCGACTTGTCAACCGTTTCGCGGAAGAGCGGCGCGTCGGAGGCGTTCACGCCGCTGGCATAGAATACCACGGCAGGCTCCGGGCCGGTGATCTCGATATAGCAGCCCACGTCGGCGGAGGGCAGCGCTTCCTTCATGTTCTGCATGAACACGGAGCTGCCGTCGCCGATGAGGGTGGTGAGCAGGTCGAGCTGATCCAGCTCCTCGGCGGTCGCGTCGTCCAGGATCATGCCGTAATGGACGGTCGCGCCGTTTTCGGTGCTGCTGCCGGCCTCGACGCCGTACTGATAGACGGCCTCGGCCGCCTCGGTCAGCGGGGTGTAGCCCGCATCCTCAATGACGATTTCCTTCTTGTCATACTGGGAGAAATAGCCGTCGAGCAGCTTCAAAAAGGCGGTGTAATCCTCAAAGCTGCCGTACAGGCAGGTCATCGAATTGGAGGGATGATAGTATTTCTCATGATAGGCGACGATGTCGTCGTTGCTCATCTCGGGAATGTGGGCGGGATTGCCGCCGAAGCAGTTGCCGATGGTGCTGCCCGGGAAGAGCGTCTTGAGGAAGTTGAAGCTCGCCGCGCTGTCCAGCGTGTACGCGCCGCGCATTTCGCTGTAGACGGTGCCCGCGATGGTCAGATCGCCGTCGGCGCTGTCCAGCGCATAGCGCCAGCATTCCTCGTCGAACAGCGAGGGATCCTCGGCGATCAGCGGATTGAAGCAGCTGTCGGTGTAGTAATCGGCGTACTTGAGCAGCTGCTCCTCGGACAGCGAGGCCACGGGGTAGGTGGTCATGACGCTGTAGGTGGCGGCGTTCATGTAGGTGTTGTAGGTCTGATAGGACAGGTTGAAGAACAGCTCCTTCGAGGGATACTTCTTCGAGCCGTCCAGCGTGGTGTGCTCAAAAACGTGCGAAACGCCCATTTCCGTCTCGGCGGGCGTGCGGAACGTGATTTCAAACACTCGGTTGGTGTCCTCGTTAGCCAGATACATGACCTGAGCGCCGGTTTTATCATGCTCGAACAGCACGACGTCCGCGCCCAGCAGCTCGAAGCGGCTTACGCTCTTGACTGTGAAGCCCTCCACCGTGTCGCCCACGGCGGGCAGGGCGCTCTCGTCGGCCAGAGCCGCGCCCGAGAGAGCCAGCAGCGCCAGCGCCAGCACGAGAAGCAGTGCCATGCGCTTTTTCATATGATACTCCTCCTATTTTCATGGGATATGAATAATATACCACAAAGCCGCGGCGATTGCAAACGCCGCGCGAAAAAATACGTCCTGACGGCCATGACGGAAGCAAGCGCCGCCATTTTGGTCAAAACGCCTTTGAGAGCGCTGAATTTGACGCATAAGTAACGCCCTTCATTCAAAATCAAAAAACGCGCGGCTTTCTTGCGTCTGGGGCGGCAATCTGATATAATGAGAGCATGAGCTTATATAAAGGGAGGATGGAAATGATGAAAGCATTTACGCTCAACAACGGCGTCGTCATGCCCGCACTGGGCTACGGCGTGTTCAAGCTGACCGATCCCGCCGAATGTACGGCCGGCGTGATCGAGGCGGTCAAAACCGGCTACCGGCTGATCGACACGGCGCAGGCCTACGGCAATGAGGAAGCCGTGGGCGCGGCCATTAAGGCGTGCGGCGTGGATCGCGGCGAGCTGTTCATCACGACCAAGCTGTGGTTCAAGGCCTTCGAGACGGCGGACGCGGAGCGCGCGCTGGAAAAGTCGTTTGAAAAGCTGGGGCTTGATTATATCGACATGGTGCTGCTGCACTGGCCGTTCGGCAATGTCTACGCGGCCTGGCGCGTGCTGGAAAAGTATTACGATGCGGGCCGCATCCGCGCGATCGGCGTATCGAATTTCGAGCCGGACCGGCTGATCGATCTGATTTCGTTCAATCGGGTTCGTCCGGTGGTCAATCAGATCGAGACGCATCTGTTCTGCCAGCAGACGGCCTCGCACGAGTGGATGGCGAAATACGGCGTGGCGCATCAGGCGTATGCGCCGCTGGGGCGCGGCGTGAACGGAATGTTCGAGACGGAAGCGGTGAAGGCCGCCGCCGCCGCGCACGGAAAAACGCCCGCACAGATCGCCCTGCGCTTCCTCATCGACAGCGATGTGGCGGTCATTCCGAAATCTGCGCACGCCGAGCGCATCCACGAAAACGCCGATCTCTTCGATTTTGAGTTCACGCCCGCCGAGCTGGCTGCCCTGCGCGCCCTCGACAGGCACGAGGCCATGATCGGCCGTCCCGCAGACCCCGCCAAGGTAGAAACCGCCATGCGCTGGTGACCGCAGTGCGGTCTGCCACACCGCTTCGCGCACGCAACCCGGCGGAGCGGAGTGGAAGCCGGCACTGCCGGCCGTCACCCGGGGACACGGAAAGACCCGCCCGGCTCCAATA
>SFOF01000178.1 GCA_004552515.1 Clostridiales bacterium | reverse complement strand
CTGTGCAAGGCCTTCAAGGAAATTCCGGGCTTTGCCGACGGCGCCTTCGACCGCGACCAGGTATTCCGCGCGCTGGTTCAGACGGACGCGCCGCAATAAATCCATACCGTCCGGCGGGAGCAGCGCGTTTCCGCCAGGCGTTTTGTGCGCCGCCCATCGATCAATTTCGACGGGCGGCGCGCTTTTTTACTTTGCGATGCCGAATTCCTCGCGGCAGGCGTCGATGAACTCCCGCGCGGTGGGCGAGAGCCGGCCGTCCCGCTTCCAGATCAGCACGGTCTGCGTTTCCAGCTCCTTCTCGGCCAGCGGACGGATGCGCAGACCCGCGCACAGGCTGCTCATCGAGCGCGGAAAGACCGCCGTGGCCAGCCCCGCGCCCACCCAGAGCATGGCGTCGCGCGCGTCGTCGCAGATGCAGAACACGTCGGTCTTCAGCCCCTTGTGCGCAAACGCGTTCATAATCAGCGCTTCATAGCGGCGATAGAGAATCAGCGGGCAATCGGTGAGATCCTCCAGCGTGATCTCGCCGTCCCGCTCCACCTGCTGCTCGGGCGGCGAAACGGCGATCATGCCCTCGCTGCCCAGCGCAAGCGACTCCACCTCGTCCAGCCGCAGCGGCGTGCGCGCCACCGACACGTCGATAATGCCGTCCAGCAGATGCTGAAGCAGCGTCATCGACGCGCCGTCTCGCACCTCGAAGTTCACGTCCGGATGGCTGCGCGCATAGCGCGTAATCGCGGGCAGAATCGTGGGCACGGTGGTGGAGGTAATACCCATGCGCAAAACGCGCTTCTTGCCGCTCTCGCTCACCTCGTCGCGCGTGGAACGGGCGTATTCGAGCAGGCTGCCCGCGCGCCGGTAGAGCAGCCGTCCCGCCTCGGTCAGCTTCACGCCGCGGCTGGTGCGCGAGAGCAGCTTCACATTCAGCTCCTCCTCCAGCCGGCGCAGCTGATAGCTCAGCGGCGGCTGAGACATATTGAGCCGCCGGGCGGCCTCGCTCACGCTGCCCGTGTCGGCGATCTTGCAGAAATATTCCAGCTGGCGCAGTTCCATGCTGTCCTCTCCCTTGCCATATATTTTTTATATCGCAGAGCGCGAAAAATCGATCTTGCATATATCCATCATAGCGTATTATACTATAGGTTGTCAAGAACAGGAACCATAATCGGGGAGGAAAGGTCATGCGCAGTCTTGCAAAATATCTCAAACGCTACCGCAGAGAGAGCATCCTCGCGCCGCTGTTCAAGCTGCTCGAGGCGATGTTCGATCTGCTGGTGCCCATCGTCGTGGCCCGGATGATCGATTCGGGCGTGATCGCCGGTCAGAAATCGACGGTGTTTCTCTGCTTCGGCGCGCTGGTGCTGATGGCGGCCGTGGGGCTATTGTGCAGCGTCACGGCGCAGTATTTCGCGGCGAAGGCCAGCGTCGGCACGGCGGGCGCGCTGCGTCAGGCGCTGTTTGACCACATTCAGCGCCTCTCCTTTTCGCAGCTGGACAATCTGGGCAGCGACACGCTGATCACGCGCATATCGGGCGACGTAAATCAGGTGCAGACCGGCCTGAACATGGGATTGCGCCTGCTTCTGCGCAGCCCGTTCATCGTCTTCGGCGCGATGATCATGGCCTTCACCATCAGCGTCAAGTGCGCGCTGGTCTTCGCCGTGACCATCCCGATCCTCTTTGCGGTGACGTTCGGCATCATGATGGTCAGCATACCGCTCTTCGGCAAGGCTCAGGCGGGGCTTGACCGCGTGACGGCGCTCACCCGCGAAAACCTGACCGGCGTGCGCGTCATCCACGCGTTCTGCCGCGAGGAGCAGTCGGTCGCCGAATTCGAGGAAAAGAACAGCGGCCTGACAAAGCTCAACCTGTTAGTGGGCCGCATCTCGGCGCTCATGAATCCGCTGACCTATGTACTGATCAACGCGGGCACGGTGGCGCTCATCCGCTATGCCGGCGTGCAGGTCAATCTGGGCGCGCTCGAGCAGGGTCAGGTGGTCGCGCTGTACAACTATATGCTGCAAATCATCGTCGAGCTGATCAAGCTGGCCGCGCTCATCATCACGCTGAACAAATCGCTGGCCTGCGCCCGCCGCGCCGCCTCCCTCCTCGCGATCGAGCCGGACATGACCTATCCCGAAAAGGACGAGGGTTCCTCCAGCGCCAGCGCGCCGGCGGTGGAATTTGAAAACGTCTCCTTCACCTATCAGGGCGCGGGCGCGCCGAGCTTGACCGACATCACCTTCAGCGCGAAGAGGGGCGAGACGATCGGCGTGATCGGCGGCACGGGCAGCGGCAAATCCTCGCTGATCAGCCTGATCCCCCGCTTTTACGACGCGACGAGCGGCCATGTGCGCCTGAACGGACAGGACGTGAAGTCGCTCTCGCGCGAGACGCTGACCCGGCGCGTGGGCGTTGTGCAGCAAAAGAGCGTGCTCTTTCAGGGCAGCATCCGCGACAGCCTCAAATGGGGCGACGAAACCGCGTCCGACGGCGATCTCTGGGCGGCGCTCGAGACGGCGCAGGCCAGCGAGGTAGTCGAGAAGAAGGACGGCAGGCTGGATTTCAAGCTCGAGCAGAGCGGCCGCAATCTCTCCGGCGGCCAGAAGCAGCGCCTGTCGATCGCGCGCACGCTGGTCAAAAAGCCGGAGATCCTGATCCTGGACGACAGCTCCAGCGCGCTGGATTTCGCCACCGACGCGGCGCTGCGCCGCGCCATCCACAAGCTGGAGGGAAGCGTGACCACGTTCCTCGTCTCCCAGCGCATCGCCTGCGTTCGGAGCGCCGATCAGATTCTGGTCATGGACAACGGCGCGCTGGTGGGGCGCGGCACGCACGATCAGCTGATGCAGTCCTGCGACGTATACCGCGGCATTTACTATTCTCAGTTCCCGGAGGAAAGGCCGGCGGACTATGAGGAAGGGAGCGTGTGACCGCCATGAAAAAGATCAACTTAAAGGCCATGGAAAACGACAAGGGCGCGCTCAAAAAGCTCGCGCCCTATCTGGCCGGGCACCGCGCGGCGCTGATCGTCAGCGTCGTTCTGGCGGCGGCGGCCGTCATTCTCCAGCTCTATGTGCCCGTGCTTTTCGGCGACGCGATCGACCAGATCGTCGGCGAGGGGCGCGTGGATTTCGCGGCGATGGGCGTTTATCTGGCGCAGATTCTCACGCTGGCGGCGCTGTCGGGCATCTGCACCTATGTAATGAACCTCATCAACAACCGCATGACGTTCGGCATCGTGCAGAGCATCCGCTCTCAGGCCATTCGCCACATCCAGAAAATGCCGCTCTCCTATCTGGACGCGCACAGCTCGGGCGACATTGTGAGCCGCGTCATCACCGACACAGACGTGCTCTCCGACGGCCTGCTGCTGGGCTTTACGCAGCTGTTTTCGGGCGTTATGACCATCGTGGTCACGCTGATCTTCATGTTCTCGAAGAACCTGCTCGTCTCACTCATGGTGATTCTGCTCACCCCGCTGAGCTTCCTCGTGGCGCGGTTCATCTCGGGCCGCTCCTACAAGCTGTTCCGCCGCCAGAGCGAGATCCGCGGCCGCCAGACCGCGCTGATCGACGAGATGATCGGCGGCGGCAAGGTGGTGCGCGCCTTCGGCTATGAAAAGCGCGCGTCCGATCGCTTTGCCGAGGTGAACAGGGAGCTTGTCGAAACCAGTTCTCAGGCGGTGTTCTACAGCAGCCTGACCAATCCCTGCACGCGCTTTGTCAACAGCGTGATCTACGCGCTGGTGGCGCTGGTGGGCGTGCTGATCATTCCCGGCGGCGCGCTGACCGTCGGCGGACTGAGCGTGCTGCTGGCCTACGCCAATCAGTACATGAAGCCGTTCAACGACATCAGCAGCGTCGTGACCGTGCTGCAAAACGCGCTGGCCTGCGCCTCCCGCGTGTTCAATCTGCTCGAGGAGCCCGAAGAAACGCCCGACGCAGCCGGCACGCTGGGCGAACCGCGCGGCGAGGTGGATATCGAGGATGTGTCGTTCAGCTATGACGCGGCGCATCCTCTGATCGAGCATTTCAATCTGAACGCCAGGCCCGGCATGCGCGTGGCCATCGTCGGCCCGACCGGCTGCGGCAAGACCACGCTGATCAATCTGCTGATGCGCTTTTACGATGTGAACAGCGGCCGCATCTGCGTGGACGGCGCGCCGATCGATTCTGTGCCGCGCCACGCCCTGCGTTCGCGCTACGGCATGGTGCTTCAGGACACATGGCTCAAGAGCGGCACTGTGCGCGACAACATTCGCTTCGGCAGGCCGGACGCGACCGACGACGCGGTGATCGCCGCCGCGAAGGCCGCGCACTGCTGGGATTTCATCCGCCGTCTGCCGAAAGGGCTGGACACCGAACTGACCGAGGACAGCCTGAGCCAGGGTCAGAAGCAGCTGCTTTGCATCGCGCGCGTCATGCTGTGTCTGCCCCCGATGCTGATTCTGGACGAGGCGACCTCGAGCATCGACACGCGCACCGAGCTGCAAATCCAGCAGGCGTTCGACACGCTGATGCAGGGGCGCACGAGCTTCGTCGTGGCGCATCGCCTATCCACCATCCGCGACGCGTCGCTGATCCTCGTCATGAAGAACGGCAAGATCGTCGAGCAGGGCCGTCACGAGGAGCTCCTCGCCCGCAACGGCTTCTACGCTCACCTCTACGCCAGCCAGTTCGTCGGCAGTGCCGACAGCCTCTCCGCTTCGCGCGTGCAACCCGATTCTTCAGCGCTTGGGGGCGCTTCGAATCTGGACGTTCGCACGAATAGATAACCTTGCTATACAGCCCGACCCGCCCGAGCATAAATTGGACTCGGGCGGGTCTTTCCGTGTACCCGGGCGCTGCGGGGCGGTTGGCCTCCGATTGCGGCGATACCGCTTTTTGAAAGGGCAGTGGCGGACGCGCATGGCCGATGATCTTTTTTCTTGCCGGCCGCCCTGAAAAATGATAC
>SFOF01000177.1 GCA_004552515.1 Clostridiales bacterium | reverse complement strand
TCTGCGCGTTGATCATGCGCATGATGCTGTTCGAGTTGGCCTGGAACAGATAGGCGTTGCCCATAGAGTCGAACGTCAGCGTGGGGGAGGACCAGCTGTAGCCGCCGATGTCCAGCGTCCACACCTCTTCGCCGGTCTTTTTGTCCAGCGCGTAGAGGATGTTGCAGCGCTTGTCGGCGACGACGCGGGCAACGGTGAAATAGACCATGTTATCGACGCTGCCGCGTCCCAGCGCGGGCGTGGCGAAGTTGCCGCCGTGATCGGGATCGGTGCAGCGCACGGTCTTGCACCAGATCTCCTCGCCGGTCATGGCGTTCAGGCAGCGCATATGAACATCGCCGCTGTTGTTCTTGGCGGACAGGTCGATCTCGGTGCCGGTGTAGAGGAACACGCCCTCCTCGGTTTCCTCAATGACGATGGAAGCGTCGCTGTCGTCACCGGTGGCAAAGTTCCACACGGGCTGCATGGTGTTGAGATCCAGGCAGGTCAGCAGGCCCGAATTGTCGGTGAAGAACGCATAGTGGTTATAGACGGCCACGGAGTTCTCCATGCCGGGGCGCGTGGTCACGTCGGAGGAATACCAGTAGCGGTCGATCACGGGATTGATGGACAGCGTGCCGGCCTCGGCGTTGTAGTTGGTATTGAGCGTGATGGTGTAGAGCAGGCCGTTTTCGCCCGCCCAGATGCAGGTGTCGGTTTCGCCGTCCACGATGGGCGCGCAGTCGGACGCGTACCAGCGGCGCGTGGCGAACTCGTCGCGGCCGTTGATGAAGAGCATCTCGCTCTGATCGATCAGGCTGAATATGCGCATGCCGATCTTGACCGACTGACCGTCAACCTCATCAATGCCCTGGCCGCAGTACAGGATCGGGTAGCCGCGCGGATCGACCGTGACGCTGCCCTTGATGGGCGCGCCGACCTTGATGGGATCACGGGTTGCCTCGCCGTCCTCAAGATCGAAGAAATAGATCTTGCCGTCCAGCGTGGCATAGATAACCTCAACCAGACCGTCCTTCGCCTTCTTGGAATCGACGATGTTCATGTTCTGGATGGTCTGCTTGTCCCATTTGACGATCGCGGGTTGGCCGGTCCAGCCGACGCCGGTCCAGCTGTCAATGCCGCCGATCTTGAAGGAATAGATCGTGTTCAGCGAGGCGGCGTTGTCGGGCACAGTGCCCCAGGAGCCGGTGCTGCGATAGTTGTTGCCGCGGAAGGTGGTCACGCCCTCCAGCGAGGAATACACGTCGTCGCCGCCCATGCTGATGGGATTGGCGCGCGTGTAGGCGCTCGTCTGCGTGCCGGCGGCGTACACCTTGGTCTGCACGTTATAGGCCGAGGGCAGGACGCTCTCGCTCAGCGCCGCGGTATCGACTTCCTCATGACCGATGGGCTTGGGAGTCGGCGTGGGCTCGGGCGTGGGGGTGGGCGTCGCGGTCGGCTCGGGCGTATTGGTGGGCTCGGGCGTGGGGGTGGGCGTTGCGGTGGGGGTGGGCGTCGGCGTAACGAGCGGATTGACGGACTAAATCAGGCTGGGCTGTGAAATCAGCATATACGCAATCAGCGCCAGCAGAATCAATACCAGAATCAGCCAGATGGCCTTAAGCACGCGTCCGACCCCGCCGGATTTCCTCTTTTTCTTCTTAGCCATGGTCAGCGCTCCTTCATTCTCGTGAATGGTTCGTTACTGAACGTCGGGGATCGTGGGGGCGGCGCTGCCGGCAGGCTCGGGGAAGAGCGTGTTGACAAAGGACACGCGGGAGCCGAGGCCGTTGCGCAGCCAGTCCAGCTTGAGATAGCCGCCGGCCTCGCCGACGCGCAGCGTGATCACCAGCAGAATGAGCACCAGCAGAATGGCCAGCAGCGCGCGGATGAAGCCGAAAATGCGCTTGCTCACGCTGATGTCGTCCTCATCGTCATCCTCGTCGTCGATGTCCTCGTCGTCCTCATCCTCGTCCTCATCGTCGTCGTCATCGTCATAGACGGGACGCTTGGCCTTCTTTTTGGGGGCCTTGGCGGGCTTTTTGACCTCTTCTTCTTCCTCGTCGTCCTCGTCATCATCGTCGTCGTCGTCGAGCACGACGGGCGCTTTCTTCGGCGGCCTGGTGCGCACGGGCTTGTATTCGACGGTCGGCTCCTCAACGTCGGCGCTGTCGTCGCTCAGAGCGGGCGCGGCTTCCTTCGCGGGGGTCTTCGCGCCGGCGGCCTCGTTCAACATTCTGCGCTCGCGGCGGGACAGGGAAGGCGTTTCGCTCATGCCCTCCGCCATCAGTTCGGTCATCGATTTCTGCTTGTTGTCCATAGTGCTCTGTTCTCCTTCCATGTCTTGCGCGCCGGACGCATTGTGCGCGGCAGGGGCGCTCGCATCGTCGTCGTCATCCTCGATGAATTGCGACCAGTCCTCGTCAGACGCGTCTTCATCGTAAAGGTCGTCGGCCTCTTCGCTGCTCGTCTGAGGAGCCTTTTCGGACGCTTCATCGCCGGGCTGAACCGCTTCGTCCTCTTCCTCTTCTTCTTCGTCCTCGTCCTCGGCTTCTTCCGTTTCTTCCTCTTCGTCTTCGTCCGTGTCCGCCCTGTTGGCACGGCGGGCGAAAAGGCCGTGGACGCGGCTCATCAGGCGATTCAGCGCGGACGGTTCGTCGTCGTCATCATCATCATCATCGTCGTCGTCATCGTTGTCATCATCGTCATCGTCGTCCGCATCCTCGTCCTCGTAGTCGTCCTCGGTTTCAGTGGGTTCGGCTTCCTCTGAGGCGATCGGCGGCTGAACGGCGGCCGGCCCGGCGGGTGCAGCGGCAATGTCCACCATATCTTCGTCGTCGGATTCGTCGGCAGACGCAGCGTCGGCTGAATCGACGTCTGGCCCGGCGGCCGGCGCGTCGGCGGGGGCAGGCGCTTCAGCGTTTTCGACGGCAGTTTCAGCTGGTTCGGCGCTTTCGGCAGGCGTTTCATCGGCGTCGTTCAAGGAGGATTCGTCAGCGGTTTCGGCAGCGGACGCCTCAGCCGGTTCGACAGATTCTTCGGCGGCGCTGTCGTAATCGTCCTCTTCGTTGTCAGTTTCTTCTATATTATTATTGCGGTGCGTCAGCGCTTTCAGACGGTCGCCCAGCGCGCCGAATTTCGCGCCCACGCCCCTGAGCAGCGCGCTGAAGGAGGATTCGCTTTCTTCGCCTTCCTCGTCCTCTTCGTAATCGCCCTCGTCGTCCTCATAGTCCTCGTAGCCGTCCGATTCGTCGGCAGTCTCGGGGAGCGCGTCCTGCGCGGGCGTGTCATCGAGCGGCGCGGCGGCTTCCTCGGCGGCGGGCACGTCGGCCGTTTCGGCTTCAGGCTCCGGTTGAACGGGGGCCGGCGCGGGAGCGGGCTGCTCAGTGACCGGCGGCTGAACGGCGGTTTCGACGGCCTCGGTTACATCGGCGGCCGGCTCGACGGGGAGCGGCTGCTTTTCGCGGACGGGCGGCTGCGGCCTGGGCGAAGCGCTTCGGGGAGCCGGTTTGGGCGCGGGCTTTGCGGGCTGCGCCGGGGCGGCCGAGTCGATGTCGGGGAAACCGGTTCGCTGCGGACGGGGCTGCGGTATGTTCGCCTGGGCCGCAGAAGCTGCCGAGCGCTGAGCGGCGCGGCGTTTCTCGGCCATTTGCCTGCGAAACTCGTAATAATCGCGTTCGACGTCCTGGGCTTGTTTGCGAGACATTGGCTTTACACCTCGTTTATACGGCGATTTAATTGGATAGACTGACAGTATACCAACAGATACTCTCATACTATTATAGCACACAAAAAGTCAAACGCAAGCTCAAAGAGGGCAAATTACAAAAATTTTCAGTGCAAGGCGCGTTTGAGGCGAAAAGCCCCGCCAGCAGCGCCGCGCGGCGGCAAAAGGCTGAATTGAGCCGCCAGACGGGAGAGCGGGAGGGGAGATATTACAAAATCATGCCCCGGTGAATCACAATTCGCCATAAAGCGGGGGCTGCGGCCGAAAAAGACGCGGCATTTTCAGAAAAAACGGGCCAAATGATAATAAAACGAAACTCGATCAATATTTGATTGTTGACTGCATGTAAATCCATATGATAAAGTACGGTACGCAAGGCACACAAAATGATCCGTGAGGAGGATGGATATGTCTCAACGTCAGCCGGCGCGCCGGAAGGGCTTCGCCGCAAAATTGTGGGATCAGCGGATGCTGGTGCTCATGAGTCTGCCGGCGCTGCTGCTGGTCATCGTGTTCCAGTATATACCGCTCTATGGCATTACGATTGCGTTTCAGCGATTCAATCCGATCAAGGGCTTTTTCAATCCCGATATAGAGTGGGTGGGGCTGAAGTATTTCTACAAATTTTTTCAGACGCCCTATGTGTTTCGCCTTCTGCGCAACAATCTGATCATCAGTCTGGAGGATCTTCTCTTCGGCTTTCCGCTGCCGATCATACTGGCGATACTGCTCGATCAGCTCCAGCTGCCGCGCTATAAAAAGGTTGTGCAGACCATATCCTATCTGCCGCATTTCCTCTCGACGGTGATCCTGGTCGGCCTGGTCAAGATGATCTTCGCCTACGACGGCATCGTCAACGACGTGATCGAGAAGCTGGGCGGCGCGCGGCAGACCTTTTTGATCAGCCGCGCCGCCTACAGGCCGCTTTTCATCGGATCGGGCATATGGCAGGAGGTCGGCTGGGGCTCGATTATCTATCTGGCCGCGCTGACCAACGCCGATCCGCAGCTCATGGAGGCCGCCATTGTGGACGGCGCGACGCGGTTCCAGCGCATCGTTCACGTCTCCATTCCGGCGATCCTGCCCACGATTTCCATCCAGCTGATCTTCCGGGTGAGCAGCATACTGGGCGTGAGTCAGGAAAAGACCATACTGCTCTATAACGAATCGACCTACGAGGTGGCCGACGTCATCGGCAGCTATGTCTACCGGCAGGGCATCGTGGGCGGCAGCTATGAGTACACCACGGCGATCAGCCTGCTGATGAGCAT
>SFOF01000176.1 GCA_004552515.1 Clostridiales bacterium | reverse complement strand
CACTCGGGTACACGGAAAGACCCTGCCGAGTCCAATTTATGCTCGGCAGGGTCGGGCTGTATAGCGATGATTCCTACTGTATCAAACGTCCAGACTCGAAGCGCCCCCAAGCGCTGAAGAGTCGGGTTGCAGCGCGCGAAGCGAAGAGGAAACGGCACAGCCGTCGGGTTGCAACGCGCGAAGCGGAGAGAAAGCGGCACAGCCGTCGTAAAGCGGCAGATCCTGATCGTTCGCCCATTCGTCGTACAGCTCGCCGCGCGCCTCGTTCAGCCGGTAGGGATACACATACGCGGCGTGCCCGCGCCCGTCGTCGTCGATCAGGCACAGGCAGTTGCGGATGATCTCATCCGCGCGCGCGCGCCAGATCTCCTCGCCGCTCAGCCGCGCATACGCATAATACGCGCGCGCCGTCAGGCAGCTCAGATGATGCGGCAGCGTGTCGCCGAACAGCCGCTGCTTGCCGAACCAGAAATCGTCCCAATACCGCACCGAAATGCCGTAGAGATGGAAGCTCGGCTGCATCCCGCAGAAGCGCTCGAGACAGGCAAGGTGCTTTTTCGCCTCGGCCAGATAATGTGCGCGCTCCTCGCCCTCGCTGTCCTCGCCCATCTCGGCGATGCACTTCACCGCCGGCGTGACGATGGTCTGCTCGTAGTTCACCTCGTGCTTGGGGTAGTCCAGCCCGTTCTTCACCATGGTGTCGACATGGCGCTTGAAATACGCGCGCATTTTCGCCCGCTCGGCCGGCATCCCCGCGTCGTCGAACGCGGAGAGGATACGCCGGATCTCCACGGCGTTCGAATAGCACTTCTCGCCGCCGATGCTGTAATAGGCGTCGGCCAGCCGCACGGCGCACTCAAGCAGCCGCTTCTCATGCGTCACGAAATACGTCTCGCAGAAGAGGAACATCACGCCCGGCGCGTTGTACAGCCGCAGCGCGTTGCGGTTCTTGCGGATGGTGTTGAACACCTCGCCGGTCTTTTCGTCATAGATCTCGCGGAATACGAAATCCACGAACCGGTCGAGCGCCGCCCTCAGCGCGGGATCGCTCCTCTGCTGGAGGTATTTCGCCAGCACGAACGCCATGTTCAGCCGCTCGCGGCAGGCGTTGTGGTCGGAATTCAGGTTGTCGAAATATGTGCGCTCCGTCGTGTTGTCGTAGATCAGAAACGCACCGCAGAGCGGACTGTTTTCGTCGCGGCACTGCTGTTTTTCCGCGATGAAGCGCACGCGCCTTTCCAGCAGCGTCTCGAAGGGAATCTTCACGTTGAACTCGGCATGGGTCGCGCCCGCCCCCAGCGCGATCTCGAAGCGGTGAACGCCCCGCCGCGCCGGTTCATAGTCCACATGATACGCGCCGCCCTGCTCCTGCACGGGCACGTCTTCGCCGTCCAGCGTCACGCGGGGAACGGCGGCGCACTGAATGTCGAAGCGAATCCTCTCGCCCTCGAACACGGTAAAATGCTCCGCGTGAATCACCGCCTGATTGGGGAAGCGCAGAAGGTTCTTCTCAAACTCCTCTGTACTCTCGTGCCAGAACAGCTCCCACTCCCAGACATATGACGCGCCGCTCAGAAGCGTCACGCCCGCCGGAGAGAGCTCGAACAGCCCGCGCACATTGCTGCGGCAGCCGCTCTGCGTGTACCGGTCGAACGCGCCGCGCGCCAGCGCCAGCCCCAGACTTTTCCCGAACGGCCCCATGCGCACGGCGTTGATCCACGCGCCCTCGCCGCCGCACCAGATGTGCGTGTGGCAGTGCGTACGCAGACATTCGGCGGCATAGGTATAGCTGTCCGGGAAGGGGAACTCGATGCCGAAGTTGTCCGCGTCCAGCACAACCGGCACGTCGGAAGCGTTCATTACCGTCACGCGTTCGCGCAGATTGCCGTTTTCGGCGAAGAACCGCTCGACGAGCACATGGAGCGTCCCGCCCGCGTATTCGGCGCGGCAATGCGCTTCGTCCTGCTCGAACGCCTTCAGCGCCATCGGCACATCCTCGAACAGCGCCCTTGCGGGATAATCGGCAAAGCGGCGGCAGTCGATCCTCCCCCACGCGCCCTCGCCCGCGCACCAGTTCATGCGGTATGCGTCGCCGGGATCATAAAGCGCGGCCATACAGCCGGTTTTCGGGTCGATTTCAATCTCAAACAGCCTGTTTTTCATGCTTTGCACGTCCTTTCAATCTTCTTCATTTCAATCAGATAGCCGCCGAAGAGCAGCACGGCAATCGCCGCCCAGGCCGACGCGTCGGTCAGCGGCACGCTCAGAAAGCCCACGCCCCGCGCCACCATCGCCACGGGCGCGGCATAGCGCACGGCGATTTCCAGCACGCCGGAGAGCGTCGGATAGAGCGGCCGGCCCAGTCCGGTCAGCACCAGCTTGAAGACCGAAGCGACCGCCAGTATAAACATGGCCGTGCAGCGCACCTTCAGATACAGGATTCCCGCCGAAACCGCCTCTTCGCCGTCGGTGATCATCAGCCGCAGAATCAGCGGCGATACGAAATACGAGAGGATAAAGAGAATCACATTGAGGCCGGTGAGTATGACGAGCGTCGTCTTTACACCCTCTCGGATGCGTTTTGCGTTGCCCGCGCCCAGATTCTGCGCCGCGAACACCGCCGCCGCGCTCGAGAAGCCGGTGATGGGCGTGGTGATGATATAGCCGATGCGGCTGGCGCACGAATACGCCGTGACATACTCCGTGCCGATGCCGTTGGTGACGAACTGCAATATGATCACGCCGAACGCCACGATGAAGTTGGTCGCCATGGTGGGCACGCCGACCGACAGGCACTCGCGGATCAGCGCCCCGTCGGGCAGCAGATCACGCGCGGAAAAGCGATAGAGCGGCGCGCGATTGACCGTATAGATCACGCAGGCCGCGACCGCCGCCGCCTGAGAGAGCACCGTCGCCAGCGCCGCGCCCGCCACGCCCATATCGAGCCGGATAAACAGGATCGCCAGCGCGATATGCAGCACGGACGCGCCCGCAAAGAACAGCATGGGCGCGCGGCTGTTACCCAGAGCGCGCAGCATCTCGCAGTAAAAATTATAGAACACCGTCGCAGAAAATCCGGCCATGATCGCCGCGAAATAGGTCGTCGATGCGTCGATGATGTCCGCGGGCGTGCGCATGAGCGCCAGCATACCGCGCGCGAACGCCACGCCCAGTCCGCTCACCAGCACGCTCGCAATCGCCGAGAGCAAAAGCGCATTGGCGAACACGCGCCGAAGCCCCGCGTAATCGCCCGCGCCGTACCTTTTGCCCGCCACGACCGAAAAGCCGGACATGAGGCCCATGACGCTGCTGGTGAACAGCGACACGAGCGAGCCGGTCGCGCCCACCGCCGCCAGCGTCAGCGTGTCGATCATCCGCCCGACGATCACCGTGTCCACGATGTTGTACAAATTTTGAAGGATCCCGCTCAGCACGCAGGGCAGCGCGAAGAGCGTCAGCCCCCGCGCTACGCCGCCGCGCGTCAGATCCAGCGTTTTTCCCGCCATGTGTCATCCGCCCCCTTGTCAAATCTCCGCCGCCGCGCTCGAGTCCGCGCTTTCGATTCGTGAGCAAAATCAGGCCCCGGAGCTTTTCTCAAAAATCATTTCGGTCACATCCGAACGCCGCGCCCCAAAGTCCGCGCGAGTTCGCGGCCCGCGTTTTTTTGTCAGAGCCGCCGCGTTTCCCCGCGAAACGGCAATTTGCGCACCCCAATCCGCACACTATGATACGCCCGCCGCGCGCAAACGTCAATGCACAAAAGCGCGCGACGGATTGCACTTTTCGCATTGCAGCGCGTTGACGAACGCCGCGGAATCTGCTATCATATTCGCAGAAAGGGGAGGCGGCTATGGACAGGCGCATCGTTTCGTTCGCAGAGCTGAACGCGCTGGATTTCGAGATCTCCGATTTGTTCGCCATGACGCAAAAGTGGCAGCGCGGCGTGGTTTTCAGCCGGAGCAATCCGCGCCCATCGACGGGGATCATCTATCTGAACGGCTGCACGGGGCAATACACCGCCGAGAGCGGCGAATCCTTCTTCGCGGGCGCGGGGAGCCTGATCTGTCTGCCCGCATTCAGCCGCTATCAGGTGCTGAACATCGATTGCGAACTGAGCCGTCCGGACGCGTGGCTGGTCGAGTTCAACATTATACAAAACGACGCGCTGCTCACGCCGGGCGACGCGCCGTTCCCGCTGGATCGCGCGGACGCGGCGCTGGCGGGCGAGTACATCGCGGCGGCGGCGGGGGCGTACGAAGCGCCGCTCCCCTCTCCGCTGGCCCTCAAGAGCGCCGTCTGGCGGCTGATCGCGCTGCTGAGTCAATCGGCGCGGCGTTCCGAAAGGGACAAATACCAGCCGATTCTGCGCGGCGCGGCGCTGATGAAGGAGCACGCGCTGACGGACACGCCCATCGAGGAAATCGCGCGGCTGTGCGGGCTGAGCGCGGGCTGCTTCCGCAAGCTGTTCCGCGAATATTCGGGGCAAAGCCCGATGCAGTATCGCATGGCCCTGCGCATGGCGGCGGCCAAACGGCTGCTCGAGGACAGCGACATGACGCTGGACGAAATCGCCGCCGCGCTCAATCTGGAAAGCGGCGCGTATTTCTGCCGCCTTTTTCGGAACCAGTGTGGCCAAAGCCCCGGCGCGTACCGGCGGCAATATCGCCGATAGACGCGGCGCCCCGTCCATGCTAAGAAGGTCGGCATGGGCAGGGCGGTTATAAGGCGCGCGGGATGGAGGGGTTGTACCCCCGTACAGCGTTCCTGTTGGAGTGTCTTGTGTTCCGCTTTGGTCTGCCATACATTTCTATTGGAACGTTTTGCGCTTGTCTCACGCCTGTCAATACGTTTCTATTGGAACGTTTTGCGTTCGCCTTACGCCTGTCAATACGTTTCTATTGGGGCGTTTTGCGTTTGCTTCACGCCTGTCTCTTTTCCTTTGTCAGGAAAAGAGAGACGGCTTGCGGGAGGTTGCGTTTCTATTCCGCC
>SFOF01000175.1 GCA_004552515.1 Clostridiales bacterium | reverse complement strand
CCCCTTGACAAGTAAACGACCGTTCACTATAATGGGTGTAAACGATCGTTTACTGCTCATGGGAGGTCTTTTTGTGAACAACACGCGTGAAAGCATACTCTCCGCGGCGCTGCATCTCTTCGCGCGCTGCGGCTTTGAAGCGGCGTCGGTTAGCCAGATCGCCGAGGCGGTGGGGCTGACCAAGGGCGCGCTGTACAGACACTTTTCCAGCAAGCGCGATCTGCTGGACAGCATCCTCGAGCGCATGGCGCAGCGCGACGCCGAGCAGGCCGCCGCGTTTGATCTGCCGACGGGCACAGCCGACGCCATGCCCGAGGCCTACCGCGCCGCGTCCGTCGCGCAGCTGGCCGCCTTTGCCAGGGCGCAGTTCCGATACTGGACGGAGGATGCGTTCGCGGCCGATTTCCGGCGGATGCTGACACTCGAGCAGCTCGGCTGCGCGGAGATGAACGCGCTGTATCAGCAGTATATCGGCGCGGGGCCGCTGGGCTATGTGCGCGATCTGCTCGCGGCGCTGAATGTGGCGGACGCGGCGGATATGGCGGCTCTCCTTTACGCGCCCATGCTGCTGGGCTACGTCCTCTATGACGGCGCTTCGGACAAGGCCGCCGTCACGGCGCTGGTGGACAGCGCGCTCAACCGCGCCGCCGCGCTCATCGCCGCGCGCTGACGAAAACGCCATAAAAACTCAACTGAAAACAGAACAGGAGGTCATGATATGAATTACATTCTCAGCCAAAAATACGACGCGCCTGAATTGCAGGCAAAAATCATGGGGCCAAACCCCATCAAGCTCGAGGAGGAGCTGCTCATGGGCGCTTCCCTGCCCCCGCGCGCCGTGGTGTGCGATCTGGGCAGCGGACAAGGCCTGACCAGCGTGTTTCTGGCGCGCGAATACGGACTGACCGTCTACGCCGCCGATCTGTGGAGCGACCCGGCGGAAAACCGCGCGTTCTTCCGCAGCATGGGCCTCAGCGACGATCAGATCATCCCCGTCAAGGCCGACGCGACCGATCTGCCCTTCGAAAAGGACTTCTTCGACGCGGTGGTCAGCACCGATTCCTACAACTATTTCGGGCGCGATCCCGAATATCTCGATCGGTGTCTTTTGCCCTTCGTCAAGCGCGGCGGGCTGATCTACATCGCCATTCCGGGCATGAAGCAGGACTGCCACGACCATCTGCCGCCCGAGCTGCTGCTCTCGTGGACGAGCGAACAGCTGGACTATATGCACGATGTGCCCTACTGGCGGCGCATGGTTTCTCAGTGCCGGGGCGCGGAGGTGCTGGAGGTCGTCGAGATGCAATCGAACGACGAGGTGTGGGCCGACTGGCTCAGACAGGAGAACGAATACGCCGTGTCCGACCGCAAATCAATGGAGGCCGGCGCGGGAAAATACCTGAACTTCATCAAAATCGTACTGCGCAGGAGGTGAACGGCGCGTCCGAATCGGCGTAGGCCGCCTGAAGCGCTTCAACGTCGTCGCGCAGCAGATAGAGCGCCGCGGCCATGTCGTTGAGCGCCAGCGCGTCGCCCTCGCCTGGGCTGTTCTCGAGCCGCGCGATCGCGCCCTCGGCGATCAGCCGCATCCGGGGCAGCCGCTCCCCCGCCTGCCAGAGAAAATCCTTGTCCATCGCAGTCATCCTTTCTCATCGCCGCGCCGCTTCCGCAATGGGGGCGGCGCTCTTTCGCGTCAGGCTCTTCAGCCGGTCTTGTCTATCTGCCGATCGCCAGACGGCCTGCGCTATCGCGGAGATTTCCGCGGCGGGGCCAAGCGGCCTCGTCCTTCATGCGTGCCGCGGTGCTGATACAGCTCCTATCGCCCATGCAGCCGAGAAACTCGCAGATTGCGCGGAACGTCCCGATGCGCCCGGCTTTGCGGCCGCCGATACGCGCTGGCATATCCGGAGCGACACTACATTCAAAAACGTCTCCTTGAACGATCGCCTTGAAATTTTCAATCCCGCAGCTTTCCTGCTCAACGCTCCCTGCTGTTTTCACCGCCGCTTTCGTCCTTCGGCGCAGCGCCCGGTTCGCCGAGTATTCTGCGAATGGTTCTGCTCTCGCCCGGCTTTTTGCCGCCGTTTCTCTCCTGCTCCCGCCGCCTGTTTTCTCTGTATTCCTCTCGCCTGTCCTCAAGATTTCCCTCAAATTCCCTCAGCCGCTTATGCGACGCCTGAAAGCAGGGCATCCGTCCGAAATCCGACGACGCGACATGATAATCCAATATCTTCTCCGGCAGTCCATCGTTCACCAGCAGACATTCGTCCCGAACCAGCAGATAGCGCTTTATCAAATCGAAAATCCCCAGCGCCTTGCGATTGTGCCTGAGATAGGTGGCCGGCACGCGCTCGCCGTTCTCGTCCGTTTTCCAGCCGTGGGTCGCATAGCGAATGATCAGCGCGCACAGCGGTTCATGAACGTCCGATGAGATCGTATAGCGCCAGCCATCGCGGAAGGGCGTGCGGTAAATGCCCACATCCAGCTTTTCCTTCCGATCCGGCGACGTGCCGTCCGGGTTGAGCCTCCGATCAAAATCATAGCGCGCCACGCGATCGGCCGCCGTATCCGCGTAAAAGCTGTCGTCGTTAAACAGCCAGACCGTCAGCCGCGGCGGATGCCGGTCCACCCTATAGCGCACATCGTCCACTCTCGGGATCGCCATGTGCCCCGCGCCCCCTCTCTCAAGTCTGCGGGATTATTATAACACATCCATTTCCAACGCAAAACTACTGTTGTGTGCCTAACTTTGCAGATCCTTAATTCTTAAAGCGCACTTCTTTGTATATCGTCATGCCGATCATACCATATATTGTGCTTTTCACAAACACGCCTTATGTAAATATTTGTAAAGTCATCTTTCTCCAATTATTAACATTTCAGCTTATGTAAACGAAAGGGCGCTCCGCCGGGCTTTCTGGAAACCCGAACGGAGCGCCTTTCCTATGCTGTTGTCCGATAAACCCGTGTTATTCCCGAAGCGCGCGTATGGCGTTGAGCACGGCCAGCACCATCACGCCCACGTCGGCGAAGATCGCCGCCCACATATTCGCCGCGCCCAGCGCGACCAGCAGCAGGCAGAGGAACTTGACGGCCAGCGCGAAGGCGATGTTCTGATAGACAATGCGAAGGCACTTTCTGGAAATGCGGATCGCTTTGGCGATGTTGATCGGCTCGTCGTCCATCAGCACGACGTCCGCCGCCTCAATGGCCGCGTCGGAGCCCATCGCGCCCATGGCCACGCCGATGTCCGCGCGGGAGAGCACGGGCGCGTCGTTGATGCCGTCGCCCACGAAGGCCAGCTTGCCGCCCTTGCCCTGCGCGGCGAGCAGCTTTTCGACTTCATTCACCTTGTCGCCCGGCAGCAGCTCGGCATGAACCTCGTCCACGCCCAGCTCGGCGGCGACGCTCTCGGCGACCTTCTTCGCATCGCCAGTCAGCATGACGGTTTTGGTCACGCCGGCCTTATGCAGCGCGTCGATGGCTTCCTTTGAATGGGGCTTGACAATATCGGAGATGACGATGTGTCCGGCGTATTCGCCGTTCACCGCCATGTGAATGATCGTGCCCACGCTGTGACAGTTCTGATAGGCGATCCCCAGCTTGTCCATCAGCTTGGCGTTGCCCGCCGCCACGGTCACGCCGTCTACAGTCGCCGTCACGCCGTGGCCGCTGATCTCCTCGATGTCGGTCACGCGGCTGCGGTCGATCGGCTTGCCATAGGCCTTTTGCAGGCTCCTGCTGATGGGATGCGACGAGGCGCACTCGGCCAGCGCGGCGTACTCGATCAGCTTTTCATTCTCCAACGGGCTGTGATGCACGCCGCTCACCTCAAACACGCCGCGCGTCAGCGTGCCGGTCTTGTCAAACACGACGGTTCTGACCCGAGAGAGCGTCTCAAGATAGTTCGAGCCCTTGACCAGTATGCCCTGCCGGCTGGCGCCGCCGATGCCCGCAAAGAACGTCAGCGGTATGCTCACGACCAGCGCGCACGGGCAGCTGGTAACCAGGAAGGTCAGCGCGCGGTAGAGCCAGATTTCCCACTCGGCGCTCAAGCCCATTATGAGCCGCACGACGGGCGGCAGCACCGCCAGCGCCAGAGCGGAGCCGCACACGGCCGGCGTATAGACGCGCGCGAACTTGGCGATGAAGTCCTCGGAGCGCGACTTGCGCGAGCTGGAATTTTCGACCAGCTCCAGTATTTTCGAGACGGTCGACTCGCCGAAGGCCTTTGTCGTTCTGATCTTCAGAACGCCGGTCATGTTGATGCAGCCGCTGATGACCTCGTCGCCCATATGCGCGTCGCGCGGGAGGCTCTCGCCGGTCAGCGCGCTGGTGTTGAGCGTCGATTCGCCCTCCACGACCACGCCGTCGATGGGTACCTTCTCGCCCGGCTGCACGACGATCACCGTGCCGACATCCACCTCGTCGGGATCGACCTTCACGAGAGAACCGTCCTTTTCGATGTTGGCGTAGTCGGGGCGGATGTCCATCAGGGCGCTGATGTTTTTGCGGCTCTTGCCCACCGCGTAGCTCTGGAACAGCTCGCCCACCTGATAGAACAGCATGACGGCGATGGCCTCGTTGTAATCGCCGCTCTTTTTGTAGATCGCCAGCGCGAACGCGCCCACCGTGGCGATGGCCATGAGGAAATTCTCGTCGAACACGCGGCCGTTGAGAATGCCCTTGCCCGCCTTTTTGAGAATGTCATAGCCGATCAGCAGATACACCGCCAGATACAGCGCCAGCCGGAGGATCCCCGTCACCGGTATGAAATTGAGCGCTGCCAGCGCGGCGAAGGCAATGATGATGCGCGCGAGCATCTTCTTCTGCTTCTTTGTCATCTCTGTCCACTCCTTTTTACTGAACGCCGCCCAATGATTAATCGATCGTTTAATCGTTCGTTCGGAAAAATGCGCCCCATGGCGCGGGGCGCTGGATCGATCAGGCGGCAGTTACAGCTCGATTTCGCAGTCCGGCTCGACCTTCCTGCAGGCCTTGAGCACGTCCTTCATGACCT
>SFOF01000174.1 GCA_004552515.1 Clostridiales bacterium | reverse complement strand
TGTGGGAGGCGGCCAACGAGAACGCGCAGGTCTGGAACCGGCTGATCACGACGCTGGATCAGATGACCGCGCTTATGGCCGACACGCCGCTGGGCGCGCGCGACGTTTCCGAGATGATCACGCAGTCTCTGGCCGCGTCCGACATCAAGCCGCTGCCGCAGTCGGGCGACGCGGTGATGATCGGCAGCCTGAACCATCTGCGCGGCGGGGGCGTGGATACGCTCTTCATCATGGGCTGCAACGAAATGCGCGCTTCCTCGCAGAGCGGCCTGTTCCAGACCCGCGAGCGCGAGCTGCTGGGCGGCGAAAAGGGCGTGTGGCTGGCCCCCGACGCGGGCGACCGCACCCGTCTGTCCGCCATCGACCTGAGCGCGACGCTGGCCATGGCGCGGCGCTTCGTCATATTCACCTATGCGCTGTCCGACGCGGAGGGCGCGGCGGTCATGCCCGGCTCGGTGGTCGGGCGGCTGCGCGCCGTGTTCCCTGCGCTGCACGACAGCGGCGGCCTGGCGGAGGCGGACAGAACGGCGCGTCTCATGCTGAACGCACCGGACGCGGCGCTTGTGCAGCTTTCGAGCGCGCTGTCCTCGGGCGAATTGACGGAGCCGCAGCGCGCGGCGTTCGCGTCGCTCTCCCGGCTGGAGACGGCTTCCCTCGAGATGGCAAATCTCCGAAAAGCGGCGGCAGCGCGGGCCTTTTCAGCCGACATTGACCGCGCGACGGCGAAGAAGCTCTACGGCGGGCCGACCTCGGTCAGCGTGACGCGGCTTGAAAAATACGCCGCCTGCCCGTTCATGCACTTTATTCAGTACGGCCTGCGCCCGGAGAAGCTCGAGCCGTACGCGCTCAGTAAGGCCGACGAGGGCACGTTCTATCACGCGGCGATGGAGGATTTCCTGCGGGGCGCGCGCTCGGGCGGCATGAGCGCCGAGGAGGCCGTCGAGCGGATGGACGCGGTGGCCGAGCGTCTGCTCGCGCCCATGATGGACGGGCCGCTGGGCGACAATCCCGTCATGCTGGCGCACAGCCGGCGCATGAGGATGATCGCCCGGCGCGCGGCGAGGACGGCGACGCGTCAGCTCTCCCAGAGCGGCTTCGAGCCGTTCGCACTGGAGGTGAAGTTCGGCGAATACGCGCCGGCCGTCGTGCTGCATACGTCCTCGGGCGACGTGCCCGTGCAGGGGCGCATCGACCGCATCGACCGCTGGAACGATCAGGACGAAACCTGGCTGCGCGTGATCGACTACAAGAGCGGAATGAGCGAGCTGAATCTCTCGCGGCTGTATTTCGGGCTTCAGCTGCAATTGATCATCTATCTGGCGGCGGCGCTGGGGCGCGGCGAGAATCATCCGGCGGGCGCGTTCTATTTCAAGGTGGCCGATCCGGTGGTGGAGAGCGAATCGCGCGATCCGGAGGCCGTCGAGGGCGAGCGCGTGAAGGAGCTGCGCCTGAGCGGACTGTATATCAACGATCAGGCCGTGCTGAAGGCCATGTCGCCGGGCGTGGATAAGATCGTCAATCTGACGCTGAAGAGCGACGGCACGCCGCAAAGCTCGGCCTCCATGCTGGATGAGGACGGCTTTGCGTTGCTGATCCGCTACGCCATAGAGGCCGCCGCGCGCATGACCGACGAAATCGCCGCGGGCAAAACCGGCATCGATCCTAAGAAGATGAGCGGCTTCTGCTCGTGCGACAAGTGCGACTGGAAGAACGTCTGCCAGCAGGATCCGCTGCTGGGCGGCATGCCCCGCACGCTCACGCCGGCTGTGAAGCAGAAGGAGGTGCTCGGCCTGATCCGTGATAAGCTGGACGGCGAGGCGGAGGAATAGGAGGATTTTCGCCGGAGCAGAGTCTGCTTCAAAGGCTCATTAAGCGGCGGCTCCGGCGTTTTTCGGCGCCTCTGCGTCTGAAGGCCCTGATATTAGTGACAGGCTGTGAGGCTTCATCCTTGAAATGGGGTTAGGGGATATACGCTCCCATTGAGAATCGCGGCGGTCGAGTCCGCGGGGGCTTTGCGGATTTGATTTCCGCTGAAAAGCGCGCCGGTCAAATTGCGGGGATCCGAGCGCCGCGCGGACGATCACCATCCGTTAATAGCGCAAAACGCGCCGTCCGGGGGAAAAGCCCCTCGGACGGCGCGATGTGTTTTTGATGAGATTTCGGTCAGATACGATCCTTGATCTTGGAAAGAGACTCCTCTATCGCCTTGAGTACGTCGCTATCCTGCTCGGTGCTGCGCTGATGCTCCAGGTGCGCGCGGGCCTTGGGATCGTTCATGGCGCACAGCGCGCCGGCGGCGTGGATGCGCGTCTGCTTGTCGGGCGAGTGAACCAGCGGCACGAGCGCATTGAAGGCGACGTCGCCCGAGCAGCGGCCCAGCGCGTCGATCGCGGCCAGATGCACGTCCTCATGCTTGTCGTTCACAAAGGAGACGAGCTTTTCTTCCTCACCCTTCTCGGCCAGCTTGGCGATTTTCTCGAATTTGTTTCCGAACAACATAAAAACTCCTCCATCCTTGACAAATTGCCGCGCAGCCGTTATCATGATAGCGGCAGAAACGGAAGCAAAAGATTTCTGTAAATCTTTGTTTACTGTCATTATACCATGAGTAAGGGCGATGTCAAGGGGTTTTGAAGTTTTTCCGTTCTTTCTCACACAAAAGCCATAATTGGGAGGCAGAAGGCATGAATCACGGCAAGGCGCGCGCGTTGAGCGATCAGATGATGATCTTTTACCGGCTGTACAATGAAAAGGTGCTGCGCAAATTCGGCGAGCTGCACAGGGACGTCGTGCCGCCGGCGCAGTATCTTCTGCTGGGCATCATCGCCGAGGCGGGCCGCATCACGGCGGGCGAGCTGAGCGAACGCGCGCTGATGCAGAAGCAGCAGGTGACCAAGGCGCTCAATCAGCTCGAGGACAAGGGGATGATTGTGCGCCTTCGTCTGCCGGACAACCGGCGGCAGGTGTGGCTCGAGTGTACGCCCCAGGCGCTGGAGCTCCAGCGCGCGGTGACGCGGGAAACGCAGTCGCGCCTGAGCAGCGTCTTCGATCAGCTCGAGGAGCAGGACATGGACGATTATCTTTCGGCCATGCAGACGGTCAATCGCATACTGGAAAAATTCCCCGCGGGCGGAAAAAACAGGGAAGGATAAGCGCGCATGATCGAGCCGCCGGCCGGACACACTGCCATCAGGAGCGTGTGAAGGAGCCGACGGAGCGCAATGCTGTTTGAATCGATCGATTGGGGCCGTTTTTCGCGGCCGATGAAGGGACTGGGCGCGCGGTCATGGGCGCGTTTGACGCTGGCCTTTCTCTATGAGAGCGGCGGGGATGCATGTCTCTGGGCGGGCGAGCCGGCCGAGCGGGCACGGCGGCTGTCGGCGCTGGAACGGGCGGTTCACGAGGACGCGCTGGCGCTGGCGGCGCTGCTGCCCTCCTGCCTGCCGGTTGAGCGCGCGGTGCGTTTGGAGGCGGCGCAGGCCTCGCTGACCGCGGCATTCTATCGCATGAAGGGCGCGCGGCCGGTGCGTCCGGCGCTGGCGCTTTATCTGATCGAGGAGACGGACCGGCTGTATCGCTTTGCCAATCTGATGGATGCCGAGCAGGAAAAGCCCGCCGAGAGCGCGCTGGACGGCCTGTGTGAGATTACGCCCGGCCGGCCATGCGCGGCGCAGCATCGCGCCCCTGAGGACGCGCTGTTCGAGCCGCTGGACTTCGAGACGGCGCCCCACGCCGCGATTTACGCCGTGGTTATCCAGAGCGGCGTGAAGAGCGCCGTCCAGCGGCTGTACGCCGAATGGACGGCCATGGCGCAGGAGGAAGCGAGGCCCATGTTCGCCGAGGCGGCGCTGCTTCTGGGAGAGCAGGCCGCGGCCTACGCGTCGCTGTGGGACGCGCGTCTGACCGCTGCGGAACGGGCGCTGTGGCGGCGGCGGGCGGCGGTGTATCTGTTTGAATCTCTGCGCGCCTGTGAAACCGATGCGCGGCTCGTCGCGCTCTGGGATGAAATGGCGGCGCGCAAGGCGCGTCAGCGGACGTATGCCTCGGCGCTGGCCGGAAAGAGCGAAGGGGATGCGGCGGTGCTGCCGCCCTTTTTCGTGCCGGGCGATCATTCCGATACGGCGCGTGCCGTTTTGCAGGAGCAGTCGTCGCTCACGCGGATACGGGACGCGCTCATTCCCGTGGAGCAGATGCCCGCCGGTCAGGCGTATTTCGCGCATCAGTCGCGCGTGGTCGGCACGGGCGAGGAGCTGCCCTCGCATCGCGCCGTCGAGCGCTATATCGCGCGCTATGGCACGGATTATCGCTATGAGCGGCGCGCCAGCGTGCTCGGGGCGCTCCAAAACCGGCGGCGGGATGATCTGTCGCTGGCTCGGGGCGCGGCGGCGCGGCGAGCGGAGGAACCGCTTCCTCTCGGGCGAACATAGGAATCATGCGCTGCCGGCACGGCGGGCTTCAAAATTCCATGGGCGCAATTTGGGCGATTTCTGCCGTCTGGCCGTGGCGATCAGATCCGGAGCGTGTCTGAAAAGGGAGGGGCCGCAGATTTGGGCGCTCAATCGAGGGCCTTTGCCTTGAAAGCGCCGGAAAAGGCGCTGAAATTGCAGCTTGTGACATTTTTTCAGACATTCTTCAGGGCGCGCCTGCCGTATGCTGGAGGAGTCGGCTTTAATTCGCCGCCGTTGAAAGGACGCTTCCGGGCGCGGTATTTTCTGCCGTTTCCCTTTGTGCTTTGAGAGGCGCGCGCTGGAACATTCTCCATAACGCAGGCCTGAGTCGCCAGTGCGCGCCCGCGCTATTTGCTTCGCCTTTTCCTGGAGACAGAGGGAGCATGGGGCGTCTTTCCTTGAGAGACGGCGCTCGGCCAGAGGGCTTCCATCTCGCGCTGCTGCTGACTGAGGCGGCGCAGCAGCTTCGTGCCGTGCGGCGTTAAAGCGCGCCTTTGTCGCGCCTCCATCTGATCCCAGCACTGGCCGATGGCATAGCGGATGTCCCGCTCCACGCTGGCGGGGCTGGCGCTGCAGCGCTCGGCCACGCGCGCGTACAGGCCGTCTCTCAGGCTGTCCATGAGCGCCGGTATGCGCAGAGCCAGATGCAGCGCCGTTTCTATGTACCGGCTGCCCTTCAGCGTCGTTGACAGGGGCAGGCTTTCCAGGAGCAGTCGCACCGCGTCCCAGCTTGAAGCGCTCTGTCCCTCGATGAGCATGGCTTCCAGCGCGTCGCACGCCGTCCGTTCATTGGGCGCGCGGCCAAAGGCCACCGTCCGCCGTCCCATCGCGCCGCGCAGGAGCGTCTCCGTGAGCGCGCCCGCTTTGAGCAGGGATGCGTCCAGCAGCACGGCGTCCGCATAATCAAAGGAATTGCTCTCGATCAGCGCGGGGATCGATTGAAAGGCGCTGATGTGGCAGGGGATCCGGCGCGCGCGGATTTCGTGAGCGAGACTTTTGAGCAAGGTTGCGTCCTTCAATGCGAGCAGCACTTTGTAGATCATCTTTGAATCAACTCCATCACTTCGTTCATCTGTAAGCATTATAACATACTTTGGTCAAAAATGTAAATAAAACGCTCAACATTCATAAAATATGGCGAATAGCTTATAAACACGATGTAATATGCAGAAAAACCTTATATTTTCCGTCCTGGAGGGGAATATTATTCTAAAATTTCGATACGAATCGACTTATTCTGAAATACATTTACAATAAATTAGCAAAAATTAGAGGCGCAAGGCTTTTGTGACACGTGAAAAGAACTTTTTTTTGAGCTTTTGGCGTATATTTTTGCGCCGTGGCCCGCAGGAGCCTGTCGGCAGCGCGCTAATTTGAAGCGGCCGCGTGCGCCGTATGGCCGGATAACGTGTATTGCACGCCTCATCGGGGATATATGCTTTCCGCACAGAGCGGCTTTCCATCACGGTATGTTGGAGCTTGTCACGCGTCCTGCTTCGCGGAGAGGCGGCGTTCATGGGACGCCCGTACATTCGGCACGCTTTGCGATCGCCCGCTGTCAGGATATGAAACAGCGCTGCCTGTGTTCTGGCGGCGCGCTGCCCTGAAGGCGCAAAAGGGAATCCTCATGCCCTTTATCAAAGCATGAGGATTCCGCGCGGCTGATTCGGTGAATTATGATGTAAGACAATGCGCCCTGCCGGGTGTAAGGCGGTTTATATCAATATAAGGGCGTAATGGGAAAAGCCTTGCAGGTTAATGGATGCCGGAACAGAAACGTGAATTCAGCAACGTTGATCGCCCGAATCTTTTCAACTGTACCTTCATGTATCCA
>SFOF01000173.1 GCA_004552515.1 Clostridiales bacterium | reverse complement strand
AGGAGCGCGACCGCACTGAGGACGCGCGCATGGCCGGGGGCTATGCCCACCGCGGCGTGGCGCGCACGCTGGTCAGCGACGAAGCGCTTGCCGGTTCGGGCGTGGACGCGCGCTATGAGACGGCTGTGCTGGGCGTGTGGCTGAGCGGGCATCGCGCTGAGGGGCTGCGCGTCGCCTGCCATGGCCGCGCATACGACATAAGGGCGCGCATGACCGCCGACTGCACCGGCAGCGCGCTGCTCGTCCGCATGGCCGGCGGCGGCTATACGGCGGGGCGCGCGTGGGACGGCGCGCAGATGGCGTTCTCGAAGGTCATTACGCATACCGAGCCGAACGCGCCCGTCCAGAGCCGCTATAGCTTCTGCGGCCGCATGAACGGCTTCCCGGACGAGGAGACGTTCACGCGAATGGCGCTGACCGCCGCGACGCTGCCGCCCTGCCTGTGGGAGGCGCGCGGCGGCCGCGTGTTCATGGAATCGCCCATGCTCGCCCAGCGCGAGGAGGGCAACATCGTCGCCGAGGAGGGGGTGACATTCGAGGATGCGCTCAGGGGAAAGCGCACGGATAAGCCGGTTTTCTACTCCTTCACGACGCAGGATCTCTCGAATGTCGATCGCGATTACGCCTTCGAGGACGACGCGCTGCAAAACTGGATGGCGATCTGCACGCTCGATCGCTATGGCTATAGCGTGGCCGTTCCCTTCGGCGCGATGATCCCGAAGGGCTATGACGCGCTGCTGGCCGTCGGCAAGCATTTCGGCGTGGATCACGATCTGGCCGGCGGTCTGCGCATGAAGCGCGATCTCAAGAAGCTGGCCGAGGCCGCCGCGTATGCCTGCGCGCTGGCCGTGAAACACAATATTTCCGTGCGCGATGTGGACTATGACGAGCTGGCCGGTATGCTGCGCGCCACCGGCTGTCTGGACGCGCGCGTCGATCAGGGCATCGGTGATCTGCGCATTGATCCCGATATGCCGGGCGCGCACGTTGATCTGCCCGATACCGTTTCGGCCTTCCGTGCGGCGCTTTCGCAGCCCGTGCCGTTTTACGGCTGGAGTATGCCCGGCACCGTCGCCAGGCGCGAGGAAAACAGCCCCGCGCTGGCGCTGATGGCGGCGTGGCTCACGCCGAATGCCGAAATCGCCGACGCGCTGGCCGCGTGGATCGCCGCGGACGAGCCCTACGCCGACAACTATGCGCTCGCGCTGGCGCTGATGGGGGATGCGCGCGCCTGCCCGCGTCTGCGGCAGATGATCGCGCGGCCCTCGCAGCAGGGCAAAATCGTGCCGCTGCCCGTGCGCGCGGCCTGCCTGCTGGGCCGCATCGGCGCGGCGGAGGATGCGGAGGCGCTCCTTAAACTCGTCGAGGACGATGCGTCGTCCTGCGCTGCCGCCATGCCGTCCTGCGAGAAGTATCCCACGGAAGGCGCGCGCGCCTACGCGATGCTCTCCATGTCGATCATGAGCCTGTCGCGCATCGCGCAGCGCCATCCCGCGCTGTACGAGGGCATTGCCCAGCGCCTGCAAATCTGGTCGCGAAAGCCCCTGACCTGCACGGCGGGCTATCAGCCGCACGACTGCGCGCCCATCCTGCGCGACGCGGTGCGCCGCCTGTTCCCGTCATAACGCCCCATCCGAACGAAAACGCGGCCATGCGTGTCATTGGTCGCGTTTTTTGTCGTCAAGGGGGCGTTAATTGTCGTTTTCTGAGCGCTTGTTTACACAACTCGCATTTTTTTCTTCAAAATTGCGTGGTATAGTACATAATCATATCTTATATACGTTACTGTATGGCGGCGCGTCGCCGCTGCGGAGGTATCCATGAATTATCCTCTTTCTCTGGGCGTCGATATCGGCTCGACCACGGCCAAGCTGGTGCTGATGGACGGCGAAAAAATCATCTATCAGAAATACGAGCGCCATCTCTCTCAGGTGCGCCAGAAAACCTTCGATATGGTGCGCGAAATCGAGCCGCTTCTGCGCGGGAAAACCTTCACCGCGGCCATTTCCGGTTCGGCGGGCATGGGTCTGGCCGAGGCGGCGGGCATACCGTTCGTGCAGGAAGTCTACGCCACCGGCGAGACGGTGCGCGCGCTGGAGCCGGACGCGGGCACGGTCATCGAGCTGGGCGGCGAGGACGCGAAGGTTATCTTCTTCAAGGGCGGCGTGGACGAGCGCATGAACGGCTCCTGCGCGGGCGGCACCGGCGCGTTCATCGATCAGATGGCGACGCTGCTCGATATGCCCGTCTCCGAGATGGATCGCCTCAGTCTGGCGGCCGACCGCATCTATCCCATCGCCTCGCGCTGCGGCGTGTTCGCCAAGACCGACATACAGCCGCTGCTCAATCAGGGCGCGCTCAAGTCGGACGTGGCGGCCAGCATCTATCAGGCCGTGGTCAATCAGACCATCGCCGGCCTGATCCAGGGGCGCACGATCGAAAAGAAGGTGCTCTTCCTCGGCGGCCCGCTGCACTACTGCCTGGGTCTGCGCCGCCGCTTTGTCGAAACGCTGAAGCTCACCGGCGACGAGGCCGTCTTCCCGGAATACGACCGCTTCGCCGTGGCCATCGGCGCGTCGCTCTACGCGCGCTCGACGGCGGGCGCGTTTACCTATGAGTCGCTCTCCGGCGCGCTGGAAAAGTCGCTGCACGCCGAGTCGCACGCCGGCACGCTGCCGCCGCTGTTCAAGTCCGATGCGGATTATCGGGCGTTTGCCGAGCGCCATGCCCGCGCCAGCGTGCCCGAGGGAGATATTGCGTCCTACACGGGCAAGGCCTATCTGGGCATAGACTGCGGCTCCACCACGACCAAGCTCGTGCTGCTGGACGAAAACCGCCGCATCCTTTACAGCTATTACGGCTCCAACCGCGCCAATCCCGTCGAGATTCTGCGCGAGCAGCTGAAGATCATCTATGAAAAGTGCTTAGGCCGCATCGCCATCGCGGGCAGCGCCGTCACCGGCTACGGCGAGGAGCTGATCAAAAACGCGTTCGGCGTGGACATCGGGCTGGTCGAGACGATCGCGCATTTCACCGCGGCGCGCTATTTCCGGCCGAACGTCGATTTCATCATCGATATCGGCGGTCAGGACATCAAGTGCTTCAAGATCCGCGCCGGCGCGATCGATTCCATCACGCTGAACGAGGCCTGCTCATCGGGCTGCGGCTCGTTCATCGAGACGTTTGCGCGCTCCATGGGCTGCACGGTTTCGGAGTTCGCGAAGCTCGGCCTCAAGTCGAAGGCGCCGGTCAATCTGGGCAGCCGCTGCACTGTGTTCATGAATTCCTCGGTCAAGCAGGCGCAGAAGGACGGCGCGACGGTGGAGGATATTTCCGCCGGATTGTCGGTCAGCGTGGTCAAGAACGCGCTGTACAAGGTCATCCGCGCCAATTCGCCGAAGGAGCTGGGCGAGAACATCGTCGTGCAGGGCGGCACGTTCCTCAATGACGCGGTGCTGCGCGCCTTCGAGATGGAGACCGGCTGCGAGGTCGTGCGTCCCGCCATAGCGGGGCTGATGGGCGCGTACGGCGCGGCGCTCTCCGCCATGAAGCTGAATGGCAGCCAGATCATATCGCCCGAGGCGCTGAAGGCGTTCTCGCACACGGCGCGGCAGGCCATCTGCAACGGCTGCACCAACCACTGCCATCTGACGGTGAACACCTTCGCGGGCGGGCGGCGCTTCATCTCCGGCAATCAGTGCGAAAAGGGCGCGGGGCTGGGGCTGAACGCCGAATCGACGCCCAATCTGTACGAGTTCAAGCGCAAGGCGCTCTATTCGCTGCCCGCGGGGAACGGCCTGCGCGGCACGATCGGCCTGCCCATGGCGCTGGGGATGCTGGAGCTTGCGCCGCTGTGGCACGGGATTCTCTCCAATCTGGGCTTTAAGGTGGTGCTCTCCGGGCCGTCCAGCCGCCGCATCTACGAGATGGGTCAGTTTTCGATCCCCTCGGACACGGCGTGCTATCCCGCCAAGATCATGCACGGCCATATCGAAAAGCTGATCGCCGAAAAGGTGGACGCGATATTCTATCCCTGCCTCAGCTACAATCTCGAGGAGGGCGGCGACAACCACTATAACTGCCCGGTCGTGGCCTATTATTCCGAGCTGCTCAAGGGCAATATGGACAGCCTGAAGGGCGTGCGCTTCCTCTATCCGTTCCTCAACATCAATTCGGAGAAGGAGCTTTCAAAGGAAATCTACGCCGCGCTGTCGCCCCTCTGGCCGGATATGGGCCGGGGCGAGGTGCGCCGCGCGGTCAAGGCCGGTATGCAGGCGTTCCATGACTATCAATCCGCCGTGCGCGCCGAGGGCGAAAGGGCGCTGGCTTACGCCCGCGAAAACGGAAAGCGCATTATGATTCTGGCTGGCCGGCCCTATCACATCGATCCGGAGATCAGCCACGGCATCGACAAGCTGGCCGCGTCGCTGGGCTTCGTCGTGGTGAGCGAGGATTCGGTCTTCCAGTTGGCAGAGCTGCCGCGCGTGCGCGTGCTCAATCAGTGGACGTATCATTCGCGGCTCTATCGCGCGGCGCAGTACGCCTCGGAGCATAAGGATACGCAGCTGGTGCAGCTGGTGTCCTTCGGCTGCGGCGTGGACGCGATCACCACCGACGAGGTGCGCGCCATCCTGGAGGGCGCCGGAAAATACTACACGCAGATCAAGATCGACGAAATCACCAACCTGGGCGCGGTGCGCATCCGGCTGCGCAGCCTGCTGGGGGCGCTCGAGGAAAGGAGCTGAAGGCGATGCAGGACAAAAGCTACGTGCCCTTTACCGAGGAAATGAAGCGGGAGTACACCATCCTGGTGCCCAACATGCTGCCCATGCACTTCGAGCTGATTATCCGGGTGCTGGAGACCTACGGCTACAAAATGGAGCTGCTCAGGACGTCCGGAGCGCAGATCGCCGAAACCGGCCTGCGCTACACCCACAACGACGCGTGCTACCCGGCCGTGCTGGTCATCGGCCAGTTCATGGACGCGCTGCTCTCGGGCAAGTACGACCCGCACAAAACCGCGCTCATCATGTTCCAGACCGG
>SFOF01000172.1 GCA_004552515.1 Clostridiales bacterium | reverse complement strand
ACATTGTAGCGCCGGTTCTGATAGCTGCCCGAGGCGGCCGTCTGGATGTAGGGCAGGCCGTAGTACACGGTGTTCGGCACATAGCGCTTGTAGGCGTAGGCCTTGCTCCAGTATTCCTGCGTGCTTTTGGTCATCCAGGGGAAGGCCTGCATGGCGAAGGCGCGGTTGACGATGTCGTGCCGGAGCGACGCTTCCGCCGAGGTGATCTTGCCGCTCTTTTGCAGCAGGGTGATCTGGCTGTCGGCGCTGCGGCGGATGGCCTCGATCTTGGCCATATTTTCCACGATGCCGGAGGTGGTGGTCGTGCGGGCGGGGATGACGCGGGTGAGCGTGGTGTTGTACACCGTCACGGTGCAGCTGGCCGACAGACCGCCGACCGCCGTCGTGCAGGTGATGACCGTGCTGCCCACGCCGCGCGCGCGCACCGTGCCGTCCGCGCCGACCGTGGCGACGTTTGTGTTGCTGCTCTTCCAGGTGACGGCGCGGCTGGCGTTGGCGGGGGAGACGGTGGGCACGAGCGTCGTGGAGTCGTTCTCGCCGAGGAAGATCTGCGGGTTGGGCAGCGAGATGGCGCGCGGCGTGCTCGCGTCGGCGACGGTCAGCGTGATGCTGGCCGAGACGGTCGATTTCTTCTTCGAATAGACGGTGATGCGCACCGTGCCGGTTTTTTTCGCGGTCACGACGCCGTTTGCGTCAACGGTCGCGACGCTCGAGTTGCTGCTCTTGAAGCCGTACAGCTGGCTGGCGCTCGAGGGCGTGGGCGTCACGGCGAGCGTGACCGTCTGGCCCTTCGTGAGCCACTGGCTGGGAGATGTGATCTTCAGCGCGCTGGGCGCGGGCCGCTCCACAACGGTGACCTGGATCGCCCGCGACACGCCGCTGTCATAGCTCGAGCGCACGGTGACGACCGCCGTGCCCGCCTGACGCGCGGTGATCAGCCCGTTCGAGCTGACGCGCAGCACGCGCGTGCTGGAGGAGGTGTACTTGAGGCCGGTGTACCGGCAGCTTTCCGGGAGCACGCCCGCCTCGAGCTGGAACATGCCGCCCGCCTCCATGGTGAAGGAGCCGGTGTTGAGCGTGATCGCGGTGGGGGATTCGGGATCGGTGACGGTGAGGGTATAGCTGGCCTTGACGGTCTTTTTCGCGGTCGAGGTGGCGGTGATCGTAACCACGCCGCCCTTCACGCCGCGCACCGTGCCGCTTGAGTCGACCGTGGCGATCTTGCGGTTGGAACTGCTCCAGGTGACCGCCGAGCTGGTATTGGACGGGAAGGACGTGACGGAAAGCTGCGCCGTATCGCCCTTGGCGACGCTGCGGGGGCCGGTGATTGTCAGGCTGGTGGGTGCGGGCAGATTCTGCACGGTGACCTTCAGCGTGATTTTGACATTGGAATTGACGCGCGATGTGGCCGTGATCGTGGCTGTGCCGGCACGCTTGGCGGTGAGCAGGCCGTTGGCGCTCACCGTGACGACGCTCGTGCGGCTGCTCTTCCACCTGACCTCGTTGCTCTTGTCGAGCGGATAGGCGGTAACGTTTAGCTGCCGCGTGTGGCCGGGAGTCATGACGACGCTGGACAGGCCCAGCGAGAGCGACTGCGGCGAATCGGGCGCGACGATCAGGATCTTGCGCGTCACGCGGATGCGGCTGTTCTGCCGCGAGGTGGCGGTGACGGTGACCCAGCCAGTCTGCTTGGCCGTGAGCAGGCCGTCCGCCGTGATGCTGGCGCGCGATTTGCTGCTGACGCGCCATGTGACATACGCGCTCGCGTCGGAGGGAGTGGGCGTGGCCCTTAATTGCAGCGTGTCGCCGCGCACCATGACCTCGGTCGAGGGGGTCATGGTGAGCGAGCGGGGCGTTGCCTTCTGATAGACGGTGACGGTGAGCGTCGCCTTGACGGTCTTGTCCTTGACGGAATAGCAGGTGATGGTGGCCACACCGGCCTTTTTGGCGGTCAGCAGGCCGTTTTTGTCAACGGAGACGATCGATGAGCGGCTGCTCTTCCAGCGAACCGAGGCGTCGACGGTGCTCGGCCAGACGGTGGCGGTCAGCTGCCGCGTGGAGAAGCGCTCCATGTTGACGTGATTGAGACCCAGCGAGATGCCGTCGGGCAGAGTGCTGTTCTTGACCGTGATCGTGCAGCTGGCGGAGACGTTCGTGCCGCGCGCCTTCGCGGTGATGGTGACTGTGCCGCGCGCCCTGGCGGTGACGACGCCGCTGGAGCTGACGGTGGCGACGCGCCGGTTGCTGCTCGTCCAGGTGACGCGCTGGCTGGCGCCGTCGGGCAGCACGGTGGCGGAGAGCGTGAGCCGGCTGCCAACGGCCATGTCGATCACGGCGCTCGACTGACTCAGCTGCACCACGGCAGGCGTGACGGCGGCCTGCGCCGAGCCGATCGCAAGGAGCGGGATCAGCAAAAGCGCGGCGAGGAGAAGCGTCAGAATTCTGCGTTTCATCAGATTGACCTCCCATAAAGTCGAATTGGAAATTTATAAAAAATCTGCGCGCGGCAGACGAAAGCGCCTATATAATAGGAAGAAACTCCCTCAAAGCGGGGCTTGCGCGGCGGCGGCATCTGCTGTATAATATATTAGAAGGAATTTGTGGCAAAAAGTTCCGCAAATTGTCATTTTTGACATATTTTTTTCGGAGGTGCATCATGTCTGAATCCTATGAAAACGTCACGCTGGAAACCACGCTGATCGAGTCGGGAGAAAAGCCGGTGAGCATCGGCGGCTGGGTGGGCACGATCCTCCTGAGCTGCGTGCCGGCCGTGAATATCATACTGTGGCTGATCTGGGCGTTTGCGGCGAAGCGCCGCTCGCGCCGCAATTATGCGATCGCCTGCCTGATCCTGACCGGCGCGCTGCTGCTGATCGCGCTGCTGGCGGTGTCCTTCTTCGGCACGGCGATGCTCAACTGGGCGCGCGGCCTGAACCCGACGCTCTTCTCGGTCTTGATAACGGAATAAGGCGCGAATCCGCACCGACCCAACCCCGCCGCAGCGTGAGGAGAGTCCAGAGAGTCGAAGACTCTTTGGCGCAGGTTTGGGGGCGCACAGCCCCCAACGCACTCCCCGCGGAAAGACCTGCAATGCCAATGTGGCTGTGCAAAGACGCACAAGCGCCGCGCCGCCCCGTTCCCCGTCCCCGCATCCCGTCACCCCGTCGGGATCGCCATAAAGAAACGGCCAAACCCGAAGTGAACCTGCCAAGGCAGATAACCGCGCCGACACTGGAGAACGCGCGAATGGCGATCTCGACCCGGCGGAACAGAAACGGAGCATACCGCAAGCCGTCTCTTTTTCCTCAAGGAGGAAAAAGACAGGCGTGAACCGAGGCAAAGCGCGGCGACAGGAACGCAAAGCCGGACGTGAGCCGATGGCAAAGCGCGGCGACAGGAACGCAAAGCCAGCCATGAGCCGATGGCAAAACGCGGCGACAGAACCGCGCCGCCAGCCCCATCCCCACCCAATTTCGCATTCTGAATTTTCCCGCCCCCCGTCCCCCGCGCGCACCCACGCCTGTGCCGGCGCTAAAACCGGCCAAACGCAGCCTTTCGCCGGCGCACAATTCACGCGCGCATGAAGCAGAACAGCGCCCCGCCGCGTCAGCGCGGACGAACGCCCGCAAGCGGAGCGTTTGCTATACCCTTCGCCGCTGACAGGCGACGCAGGACGCAATCCCCCATACCGCCGCCGCTGAGAGGCATCGCCAACCGCGCCATCCCCGCGCCCCAATTCCGCATTGCCCCGCCCCGCTTTTCTGAATTTTAACGCGCGCGCCCGCCAAAAACTGCCGCCGCGCCGTCGAAAATTACGTCTATCTATGAGATAATAGTCAGGGAGCGTTTGCCCCCATTGACTGATACTCCGGGAGGATTTTTATACG
Source organism: Clostridiales bacterium (assembly GCA_004552515.1). Classification (GTDB taxonomy): domain Bacteria; phylum Bacillota; class Clostridia; order Christensenellales; family Aristaeellaceae; genus Firm-10. The sequence continues at coordinate 1,183 of SFOF01000172.1, read as the reverse complement.
CCATGAGCAAAAAATCTCGCGCGTCCCATATGCCGCTGATATTCGCCGCCGCCGCGGTTATACTCGCCGTCAGCGCGCTGTGGCAGTTTGTGCTCGCCCCGCGCCGGACGAATGCGGAAACCGCCGTCTCCAGCGTCCGCTTCAGCGAGGTCATGACCGCCAATTCATCCGCCGTCGCCGACGATTACGGCGCGTATTCCGACTGGTTCGAGGTGGAAAACACCGGCGAGCGCGCCGTCGATCTGAACGGCTATATGGTCGTGCGCGGCACGGAAAAGCTGGACGTATACTCCTTTGGCCGCCAGACGCTGGGCGCGGGCGAGTGCGCGCTCGTGTTCGCGTCCGGCCGCAGCCAGAACAATCCCGCCTACGTCTGCCACGCGCCGTTCGCGCTCACCGGCACGGGCGAAACGCTCACCCTGCTGGACAAAAGCGGCGCGGTCATGGATGAAATCGAGATTCCCGCGCTCAGCCGCAATCAGTCCTACGCCAAAATGGACGGCGGCTGGACGATCACCAGCCAGTATACGCCGGGAATGCCCAACAACGAGGCGAATCATCAGCTCTTCCTCAGCCAGAGCGGCGAGGAGAGCGGCGAGCTGGTCATCAGCGAGGTCATGATCAAGAACCGCGCCACGCTGAAGGACTCCTTCGGCGAGTATTCCGACTACATCGAGCTGCACAACACGACGAGCCACGCCGTCAATCTGGCGGGCTATAAGCTCTCCGACGACGACGCGTCGCCCGATAAGTTCGTGATCGCCTCCGGCAGCATCCCGGCGGGCGGCTATATGATCGTGTTCGCGTCCGGCCGCAATCAGGCCGAGGGCGAGCTGCACGCGCCGTTCAAGCTCAGTAAGGGCGAGACGGTGTATCTTTCAAGCCCCAGGGGCCACGTCATATCCTCCACGCTGCCCGATACAAGCGCCGCCGATCAGGCGTGGTCGCTCACCGAGAGCGGCTGGGTAAACAATCTCCCCGCCACGCCCGGCGCGAGCAACGATTTTTCCGGCGCGGCGGCGGTCGATTCGTCGATCACATCGGCCAACACGAGCAGCCTGTACATCAGCGAGATCATGGCCTCGACCAACGATACCTCCGTCTCGAGCGAGTCCTATGACTGGATCGAGATCTACAATTCCGCGTCCGGCGCGCTCGATCTGTCCGGCTGGGGGCTGTCCGA
>SFOF01000171.1 GCA_004552515.1 Clostridiales bacterium | reverse complement strand
GAAATAGTGATCGGCCGTGGCCTCGTTCATGCGATAGACGCGCTGGATCGACTCGCGCGTCAGCGTCTGAGCCGTCTTGAGCGCGGCCATGGCGCCGCTCTGGCCGTTTTCGTCCGGCGAGAGGAAGAGCAGGCGATAGAGCGCCGGTTCCTCGCGCGCAAAAGCAATGTACTTCATGCCTACGCCCAGAAAGGGAACCTCGGCCGTCAGTCCCTCGGCGATATACTTGCGATAGAGCGCCTCGGCCGAGCGGCGCATCTCGGCGCGCACCTCGTCCATGGAGTTGAAGTAGGTGAATATCGGGCGCGTGGAAACGCCCAGCGCCGCGCCGATATCGCGCGTCGTGACCGCGCCCACGCCCTTGACCCGTGCGACGTCCAGCGCCGCATTGACGATTTCTTCCTTTGTAAACTTGACCTTCGGAGGCATGAAAGCTCGCCCTTTCAAACGATAATGAACGATGCACTTGTGCATCACCTGTTATTTTAACCGTCAAATGCGGCCATGTCAACGGACAAATATGGCAAATTAGCGAATTTATTGGCTGCGCGCGACCAGCAGGAAGCGGTGAATCCGTCCCTCAATGCGTCCGTTTTCCTCAATCAGGCGCTGGGCGCGGAAGAGTGCATCCCGGCAGGCGTCCACGCTGAAGCCGGGAAACTCCCACTCGATGATGCGCGCGAACCATACCAGCGCGCCCACATCGCAAAAGACGATCGGCCGGAAGCACTCCCGCGCGTCCAGTATGTCGAAGCCCTGCGCTTCAAAGGCGCGCGCGGCCTTGCCGGCATATTGCCCGGGGAAGGGCAGGGGAATATCGCCCAGCAGCAGCCGCACCAGCTCGCGGTCGTTCTCCGCGCCCACCTGCTGCGTGATAAACAGGCCGCCCTTTTTCAGCGCGCGGCGGATTTCGGCGGCGTTCCAGTCGCCGTGCCGGTTGATAATCATGTCGAGCGACGCGTCCTCGAAGGGCAGGCTGTCCGCGCCGCCCTCCCGAAAGTCGATCCCCAGCGGCAGCAGGCGCTCGCGGCACAGCTGGGCGTTGGGCGGATAGGCCTCGCAGGCCGCCGTGTTGGCGCAGGGGTGTCCCAGTGAGAGCAGGAACTCGCCGCCGCCGGTGTCAACGTCCATAAGGCGCATATCGTCTCTCAGATGGTCGAGTATGACCTGCCGGTAATCCCACGGAACGTCGGTTTCCTCCGTGTAGCGCCCCGCGATGTGCGAAAAATCCCAGCCGTGGATGTGCGCGCAGTCCTCCTCGCGCTTCCATTCGGCGATCAGCCTTTCGCGATCGGTCATGTGTTTTTCTCTCCTTTTCGGATGCGGTTTGCGATGATCTCGGCGATCTGATCGGGCGTGAGCGCGTCCGTGTCGATCTTTTCAGTGTCCATGCGCTCGTACAGCGGCAGTCGGGCGACGCTGCGCTCGATCACGTCCCGCTCGCGCTTTCCGCTTTGCACGTCGGCCTCGAGCCGCGCCCTGAGCGCCTTTTCGGAAACCATGAGCGTGAACAGGCGCGCGTTCACGTCCGTCAGATCGAGCCGGCGGAGGATGTTCTCCGCAATGGCCTTATCCTGCATGACCCAGCAGAAAACGACGTTCTCCCATGCGCCGCACCGCAGGAAATTGCCCAGCATGGCGCAGATGTTGTCGACGACGACGGCCTTCGTCTCGTCGGTGACGGTGAACGGCCGCATATCCCAGCACCAGTCGCCGTCCAGAAGGACGCACGGCTCGAGCCGGCTTTGAAGCGCGCGGCAGACGGCGGTCTTGCCCGCGCCCATCGTGCCGTTTACAAAGATCAGGTTTTTCACGGCCGCTTCTCCAATGCGCCGGCCTTGACGCGCGCGCCGCTTTCGTCGGTCAGGTAAACGTCGACGCTGCCCGACGCGTCTTTGTAGTCGGCGGTCAGCGCGTATTCGCCCGCCGAATAGGCTGTGACGGCGTAGTTATAGGACTTGTCGAACGTCTCGTCCAGCAGAGACGCGCCGGTATCGTCCGTGACGGTGAGATGAATTTCGCCCGCGCGCAGCTTTACGTCGGCGTGGAACGCATAGCCCTCGGGCACGGCGTAGACGGCGGTTTCCGTTTTCGTGACGCGCTGCGGCAGCGCCAGCGCGAGGATGAGCGCGATCGCCGCCAGCGGCAGTATGACGCGCGGGGCGAGGAACAGAAGCCAGTTCTTATCGGACGGCTTTTTCATGGCGGTAAAATCTCCCTTCCGCGATTGATTTTTCTATAGTATAGCATATTCGGACGCGCGCCGCGACAAAACGGACGCTTTTTTACTGATTTTAAACATCATCTGTTGCACATCGCGGGAAATCGTGCTATAGTAAGCGAAGTTATTGACAAAAAGGAGCGAAAAAGCGTGAGATACGAACGGGCGCGGAAGGCGCTGATTTTCTGGACTGTGTTTGTCGGGCTGGGCGCGGTGGCGGGCGCGGCCTGTATGCTGATCGACCCGACCGGCGGCATTATGGGCATGGACGCGATGCTGCCGTATTTTCAAAAGCTGCCCTTTGCGGATAAGGTGTTTCAGGATTTTCGGTTTTCGGGCTGGGCGCTGCTCATCGTCAACGGGCTGACCAATCTGACGGCGGCGGGGCTGCTGCTGGCGAGAAAGCGTGCGGGCGCGGTCTGCGGCGGCGTTTTCGGCGTGACGCTGATGATGTGGATCTGCATACAGTTTTATATGTTCCCGCTCAATTTCATGTCAACCGCCTATTTTATATTCGGTCTGGCGCAGGCGGCGACCGGCTGGGCGGCGGTGGTGTTCGAGCGGCAGGAGCGCTTTGACGATGGCGCGAAGGACTGCGCGCACATCGGCGAGAATCCGCGCCGGCTGGTGGTTTATTTTTCGCGCATGGGCTATGTCCGGCGGCAGGCGCTTCTCGAGGCCGACCGCACCGGCGCGCAGCTGTACGAGATCAGATCGACCGAGCGCACGGAGGGCACGCTCGGCTTCTGGTGGTGCGGGCGGTATGGTATGCACCGCTGGGATATGCCCATAGAGCCGATCGGCGTCGATCTGACGGCGTATGATCACGTCACGATCTGTGCGCCCATCTGGGTGTTCGCGCTTTCCGCGCCCGTGCGCGCGTTCTGCCGCCAGGCGAAGGGGAGGATTCGCGAGGCCGACTACATACTCGTCCATCACACGCGCGGCCGCTATGAAAACGCCGCGGACGAGATGGACGCGCTGCTCGGTTTGCGGCGCACGGGCTTTAGGAGCATCCGCTGCGTCACGGGGCGCTACAGCGGGCAGTGATATAGCGACGGAACGGACCGCGGCTCGCTCCGTTTTTTTTGTGTTGGCGCGCGGTGAAAAGCGGCTATCTCTTCGAGAGAGAATGACCTCATCTGCCGCCCGTGGATGGAATTTTTCACATAAGGGAAGGCTTGAGAAGACGGACGCGCGGCAATGCGCAAAACGCGGAGAACGGCCATATCGCCTGATCATGAAAGACGCTTTCAAGGGGAAAAAGGCCATTTTCTTGCGAACGTTTTTTCTTGTCAATGATCGCAAGGTGTGATATACTGTTTATGTAGGAAAGAGAGAGGGGGGAAGCGGCATGGACGTGTCGCGGCTGATTTTCCATTGCGACTGCAACAACTTTTTCGCGTCCTGCGAATGTCTGGATCATCCGGAGCTGAAGAATATGCCCATGGCCGTGGCGGGCGATCCGCAGGACAGGCATGGCGTCGTCGTGGCCAAAAACGAGCTGGCCAAGCGCGCGGGCGTAAAGACCACCGACACCGTATGGGCGGCGAAGCGCAAATGTCCGGGCATTGTGTTCGTGCCGCCGCGGCATAAGCTGTATGCGCAGATTTCGCGCGCGGTCAATGCGATCTATCTCTCCTATACCGGCTATGTGGAGCCGGCCTCGATCGACGAGAGCTTTCTCGATCTCACCGGCTGCTTAAACTATTACGGCATGACGGCGGGCGAGCTGGCCGACGAGCTGCGCCGACGCGTGCGCGAGGAAATCGGCGTGACGATCTCCGTGGGCGTGTCGTTCAACAAGACGTTTGCCAAGATGGGCAGCGACTATAAAAAGCCGGACGCGACCACGATCATCACGCCGGAGAACTATCGCGCGCTGCTCTGGCCGCTGCCTGTGTCCGAGATGCTGTTCGTCGGCAGGTCGTCGGCGGCGCGGCTGGCCGAGAAGGGGATCGATACCATCGGCGCGCTGGCCGCGCAGCCCGAAAAGCGGCTGATCGAATGGATGGGCAAGAGCGGCGCGGCGCTGTGGCGCGCCTGCAACGGGCTGGACGACGCGCCCGTTCACCTCTACACCGACCGCGCGGAGAGCAAGAACATCAGCCGCGGCATGACGTTTCGGCGCGATCTTGTCAGCGAGGATGAGGTGCGGCTGGGCGTGAGCCGGCTCTCCGAAAAAGTGGCCGAGCAGCTGCGGCGGGAGGGGCTGCGCGGCGGCGTGGTGCAGGTACACATCCGCACGCCGCAGCTTAACAACATATCGCGGCAGGCGACGCTGCCCTACGGCGTGTGTACGCAGCGCGATATTGCCGACGGCGCGATGGCGCTTTTGCGCGCGCACTGGCGCATCGGGCCGGACAATCCGATCCGCGCCATCACAGTGGGCGTGAGCGCCCTCACGCGCATGGGTGAAAGGCCGGAGCAGATCAGTCTGTTCGATCTGGAAAGCGTGCAGGACGTCCGCTCCTACGCCGCGCGCGAAAAGCGGGAAAGGCTCGAAAGCGCCGTGGACAAAATCCGCCTGAAGCACGGCGGCGGCGCGGTGATCCACGGTTGCCGAAGGGCCGCTGACATCGGACTGGACGCCGGCGAGCGCGGCGGCGACGAGGACGATTGAACGAGAAAAGCCGGGCGTATACGCCCAAAGTCTGCGCATGAGGTCTTGCAGTGCCGGTAACGCCGCCGGATCCTGGAGCGAATGGCGATAACGTGTCCTTTATGCCGGTTGAGGGGAAGAGGTTCAAAGGGCGCGCTTCATCCGTCTGAGGAAGCGTGGGAACCGGAGTATGTTTCGAAAGCCCGTTAAACCGACATTTTGGCGGCATTGGCACTGCTTTGAATCTTGGCGTCGGGTTGCCGGATC
>SFOF01000170.1 GCA_004552515.1 Clostridiales bacterium | reverse complement strand
CTCTGGACGCTCGCCTCCAATCCCGGCATGGTGTTCAGCCGCGAGCATCTGCTTCAAAGCATATGGGGCTACGATTTCCTCGGCGACACGCGCGCTGTGGACAGCCACATCAAGCGCATCCGCGCCAAGCTGTGCAAGCCCACCAACAATTGGGACATCCGCACGGTCTGGGGCGTGGGCTATCGCTTTGAGACGCTCTCCTGAGCGCGAGGAGTGACGATCGATTGAAAGGCGTTAAAGGACAAAGCGGGAGGGACGACGCGCTGCATCCGCACAGGTCGTCCATATTCATCAAGCTGCTGGCGGGCTATCTGGCGCTTTCCATCGCTGTAACCGTGCTGGCCACGCTGACGAGCTATCTGTTATTGCGGCGCTACGCCGTCGATTCGACCGCGCATGAGCTGCTGGACAAGGCGCACGTCGTGGCGAATCTTCTGTCACAGACAACCGACGACATTGACTATGATTCCGTCCGCTCACTCGAGGCGTTGAGCGAATCGCAGATCATCTACATCAACGATATGTACATCGCCCGTCACATTCCGCATGACAGCGCGCCGGTCAACAGGCCGTCGCCTGATGAGCCGGGCTTTGAGCGCACGCTCATCGCCGATACCGTCGATCGCAGCATGGCCGAAAATATCCTGGGGGGCGCTACCGGCGAGACAGACGTGCGCTATGTGGCCATGCTCGACTGCCGCATCGTATTTGCGGGCGCGCCCGTACGCAACGCCGACGGCGAGATCACCGGCGCGCTGCTGCTCTATCGCCGGCTGGACGAAATACGCGGCGTAGCAATCTCCACCGTGCTGGTGCTCGCCATATCGCTGGCCGCGTCCGTGCTGATCTCGATGCTGTGGGCCTATATCATGAGCCTGCGCATCACCGATCCGCTCAACCGGCTCAACCGCACCGCCCGCCATATCGCGCAGGGACATTACGGCGAGGTCACGCACCTGAACCAGGACGACGAAATCGGCCAGCTCGGCCACACGCTCAATGATCTCTCCCGCCGCCTCGGCCAGACAATATTTGATCTGCAAAACGAAAAGGCCAAGCTGGAGCAGATCCTCTCGGGCATCGGCGAGGGCATCGTCGCCGTGGATCAGAGCGGCAGCATACTGCACCACAACGCCGCCGCGCTCGAGCTGCTCGGCCTGACCGCATGGCAGGCGCGCGCGGAGGAGGAAGGGCCGCGCCGCCTGACGGATATGCTCTTTGCCGCCATGGCCAATGGACAACGCGCCGAAAGCCGCTGGACAAGCCCCGAAAACCGCTGCATTAAGGCGGTCGTGTGGCCGTTCACCGGCGCGGGGACGAAGATCATCGGCGCGGTCGCGCTGCTCAGCGACGTTTCCGAGGCTGAACGTCTCGAGCAGCTGCGCCGCGACTATGTGGCCAACGTATCGCACGAGCTGCGCACACCGCTGACCGGCATCCGGGGCATGGTCGAGCCGCTCATGGACGGCGTGATCGACACGGAGCCGGAAAAGATGGAGTGCTACCGCATCATCTATCAGGAGACAATGCGCCTGGAAAAGCTCATCGGCGAAATGCTGGACATGAGCCGCCTGCAAAGCGGCCGCATCGAAATCGAGCTGGAGCCGCTGGCTCTGCCTGGCATCCTCGAAGGCGCTGTGCGCCGGCTCTGCAAGCAGGCCGAGTCCTGCCATATCGCGCTGCACTGCGAATATCCTGAGAATCTGCCACCCGTGATGGGCAACGAGGATCGCATCATGCAGGTGCTCATCATCCTCATGGACAACGCGCTCTCCTTCACGCCCGAGGGCGGCGAGATCGTCGTCTTTGCGCGCGCTGAGGGCGATCACGTCGCCGTGGGCGTGCACGACAACGGCGCGGGGATTTCCCCCACCGATCTGCCATACATCTGGGAGCGCTTTTACAAGGCCGACAAATCCCGTATGCGCACCACGGGCACCGGTCTGGGGCTGTCGATCGCCAAGCTGGTGTGCGAGCACATGAAGGGCACAATCGGGGTGCAGAGCGAGGTGGGCAAGGGCGCAACGTTCACCTTTACGCTTGAAATCGCGCCGGATGCGCTGCCCGAGCCTTGACAATCCGTGAAAAAGCGGCCTTTCTCGTTTGGAGAAGGGTCGTTTTTTGTGCGGCAGAGAATCAAATTTCGACATTTTCCGCATTGACACGGCGTCCCTCCTTGAATACATTTATCCGCGCTATTCGTTGTCGTATGTGCGTGAATTGTGCGCCGGCGAAGCGTTACTGCCTGCCGGATATAGGCCGGCACAGGCGTGAGTGCGCGCGGGAGTTGGACGGCGAAGCGCTGGCGATTCCGTCGCGGCATTTGAGAATTGTGCGTGATCGTGACGATACGCCGCAATACTGGCGCGGCCTCATCCAGCCTTCTCCATGAGGTAAGGCCCTTAGCGCGTTTCATGAAACCTCGTCATAGCATGGGCGACAGATGTGTCGTTCCCCATGCGATAAAAAACCGGCCTTCCCTCGCGCGAGAGAAGGTCGGTTTTGTCCAAATATGAGCGTCAGGCCTCGCCATAGGCGGCGCTGTGCCCGTCTTTGCCCGTGGCGGCGGCATAGGCAGCAAACGTCGCGAAGTCCTCGCCAAAATAGCGATTGACCAGCGTGCGCTCGCGCATCTGATAGGTGTTCTCATCAATGTCGATCTGCTCCTCTGCCGCGCGGCAGATGATCGAGTAAATCGCTGCGCCGGCGGGCGCGTCGAGGAAGAGATTGCGCTTGATGATGAAACGCGCGCCCTCGGTGGGCTGCTCGATGCGCCAGAGGAAGATGTGATGTCCCATCGGCTGCGGCCAGATCTCCGACTGGCGCGGCGACGTGGTGTGCCGGTGCGAGAAGCCGCGGCCCGCGTCCATGCACACATTGTTCACAAATTCCGCGCTCAACGGCAGCACGTCGCGCTGCTCATAGGCCGCCATGCCGCAGCGGATGAACACATTGCGCCGGATCACGAAATCCTGCGCCGCGACACACTCCTTGCCGCCCTGATGTGTGACGGCTGAATCGTAAATCTCGTAAAACACATTGTCCTCAACGAGTATGTTCTCGCCGGTGTTCCAACATTCAACGCCGTTGCCGAAGCGGATATGCAGCTTTTTGCTCCACACAGAGCCGCCGATGAACTCAAACCGGCAGGCGCGCACGATCATGTTGCGGCTGGGGCCGCCGCCCGCGATGGCATGAACGCCGGCGTTGCGGAAGGTCAGATGCTCGAAGATCATGTCGTGGCCGGTTCTGGCCAACTCGCGATGCACGCGCAGCGCCGCCTCGATATGGCCGTATTTGAGGCCGGGATTACAGTCGCAATAAAGGATCAGCTCGTGCGCGTCGGGGCTTTCAACGTCCGTGCCGAAGCCGCTGTCCCACCAGTCGCCATTCTCTGAAAGGTCGGTTTTGTCCCATTGCAGCGCGCCGCCCTCACGGCTGTCGAAGATCAGATTGCACGTTTCGGTGGCCAGCGGACGCGTGCAGCGCCACAGGCTTTCGCCCGCGCTGACCCAGCTCTCCGCGCCGCTCACATCGACGCTGCCCATGAACACGGGATCGTCACCCTCGCCGTACGCACCGTAGAAGATCGGCCGTCCCTCTTCGCCGCTGACGCTGTGAACCGCGTCGCGAATGACGCTGCCGCGCTTGAAGAGCACGCTGTCGCCGCCGCGCAGGGTCAGCCCCACGACCGACGCGCGCGGCGCGCTCTCGCTCAGGCCGGCCGCCGAGGCCTGACCGCCTACGGGATCGATGTAATAAATCGCCATACAAACACACCTCTTATCGCACTTTTCGAAGAATAAAGCGTCCGCCAGCCGCCGCTCCCCCTGAAACGGCGAAGCACATTCAATCGGCGCGCTGTGGAATGTCCTCTGCGCAAAGCCACCGCAACACCGCGCCGCGCACAAATCTATATATAGGAAGAAATCGCCGATAAAAGCCGCACCGGCGCAATCTGCGCACACGCCGCCCGTCATGCGGGCAGACGGCTAAACTCCACCCGGTTCCGCCTGTGATTGAGCGAATCGGCGGAACTGCGGGCGCTACCCGTCAGAGCTTCAAATCTCCCTCTTTAATCCAACCGATTTTTCGCAGGAGCAGAGCAAGCGCCCAGCTGATGATCGCGGGCAGTATGAAGCAGATGAGGATCAGACCGATCCAATCCATCGCGGTAATGGCGGCTTTCGCACCGGAGGCCACGTCGCTGACCCAGCCGGTGTACACGCCGATCTGGCCGACCAGGCCGCATGTGCCCATGCCGGACGAGACGGCGGGGCCGTTCATTTGCAGCTTGAACAGGCAGGTGGCCAGCGGACCGGTGACGGCCGAGGCGACAATCGGCGGGATCCAGATGCGCGGATTGCGCACGATGTTGCCCATTTGCAGCATACTGGTGCCGATGCCCTGCGAGATAAGCCCGCCCCAGCGATTCTCTCGGAAGCTCATGACGGCAAAGCCCACCATCTGCGCGCAGCAGCCGGCCACCGCCGCGCCGCCCGCAAGGCCCGTGAGCGTAAGCGCCGCGCAGATCGCCGCGCTGGAGATGGGCAGCGTGAGCGCAATGCCGATGACCACCGACACCACAACGCCCATGACGAAGGGCTGCTGCTCGGTGGCCCACATGATGAGCCTGCCCAGCGAGGACGCGGCCCGACCGATGGCGGGCGCAAGGAGCGCGGAGAGCGCCACGCCGACAAAAATCGTCAAAAGCGGCGTGACGAGCAGATCGACCTTCGTCTCCTTTGAGATCGCCTTGCCGCACTCAGCCGCGACGATGGCGATGATCAGCACGGCGAGCGGGCCGCCCGCGCCGCCCAGGCCGTTGGCCGCGCTGCCAACCGTGGCGAGCGAAAACAGCACCAGCGGCGGACAATGCAGCGCATAGCCAATGGCGATGGCCATGGCCGGGCCGGACATTTTCGACGCGAAATCACCGATGGTGTTCAGAAACGGCAAATGGAACTGCGTGCCGCACGTCGAAATAATCGTGCCGATCAATAGCGAACAAAACAGGCCCTGCGCCATTGCGCCGAGCGCATCGATGCCATAGCGACGCGCGGAAATCACAATGTCCTTGCGCCTGAGGAACGAGCGGAATTTTTCCATGATGAGCCTCCCAGTGCAGTCGTGCCGGTGCGGGCCGCATCTCTCGCGCCCGTATCTTCATTGTAAAGGCTGAG
>SFOF01000169.1 GCA_004552515.1 Clostridiales bacterium | reverse complement strand
TGGTGATGTTGAAGGCGACGCAAGTCTCGGAATTGAGGCCCAGCTCCTTGAAGTTCTCAACCTTGGCCTTGGAGGCGTTGTAGACGACGAAGTCAGGCTTGAAGTTCGCCAGCTCCTCGGCGGTGGGCTTGATGAACATATTCTCGACGAAGTGAGCCTGCCAGGCGACTTCCATGATGAAGCGGATGGCCATGCGGGTGTCCTTGTTGGCGCCGCAGAACGCATCCACGACGAACAGGCGCTTGTTGCACAGCTCCTTGGTGGCCAGCTCCTTGACGGCCGCCCAGGTCTCTTCGCTCATGGGATGGTTGTCATTCTTGTAGGAATCGGACGTCCACCACACGGTGTCCTTGGAGTTGGCGTCCATGACGATGTACTTATCTTTGGGGGAGCGGCCGGTGTAGATGCCGGTCATGACGTTCACGGCGCCCAGCTCGGTGACCTGGCCCTTTTCATAGCCGGTCAGCTCGGGCTTGGTTTCCTCCTTGAACAGCTCTTCATAGGAAGGATTGTGAACGATTTCGGTCGTTCCGGTAATGCCATACTGAGTCAGATTGAGTTCAGACATAACAATGCTACCTCTCTTCACACAGTGGATATATCGCCGAAGGCCGGCCGCGCGCCCGAAAGCGCACAGCTGACCTGGCTACCTTACGTTAACGTCCTTATGATACGACGCATCGGCCTCAAAATCAATGGGGTTTGCGAAAAATTACCGTGAACTTTCCATGTACGCCCGTTTTCAGCGCAAAATGGCGCGAGGGCCGAAATCCGCGCGTCTCCTTCAGGCCGAAAACACGGACGGCGCCTCGAAAATTGCGCGCCGGTTAAAGATTTCTAACATGTGGTTTTGATCCTCGGTTTTTACGAAAAATGCCGTTGACAAGGCTCCATGGCGGTGCTATAATTCCCGGTAAGAAGGCTGAGAAAAGAGATGCTCCGTTTCCATCGGCGCTGCGGAAGTAATTTTCACGCGCGGAGCGGCTCGCTGGCGCTTCTGTTGGAATGAAAAATCGACAGAAAACGGCATGAGGGGTTTGCAATGAGCGAGAAGGAGAGCAGGGCCGAGCGCATAAAGCGCTTTGCACGGATCTGGGCGCTGTCGCGAGGCAACGCCGGAAAGTCTCAGGAGTTCATGGCCAACGGGCTGGGCGTTTCCAAAAAGACGATCCAGAACTGGGAAAAGGGCGTCAGCTCCCCGGATCTGTTCAGCGGCAGCGAATGGTTCCGTGTGCTGGGCGTCAATCCGTTGCCCTACTATCTGGCCTTCCTTTACCCCGATCTGTTCGACGGCATATCGGCCGAGTGCGACGACGCGGTGATCGAGGAGGCCATAGAGCTTCTGGTCAAAAATTCCACGGCGCAGGAAAAGCGTCAGCTGCTCTATCTCATGGCCGGACGGCACGGCAGCTCATGGTATTCGCTGTTGCAGCTGTTCTGCGCGCACTGTCATACGTCGATGCGTTCGCGCGTCAACGCGGCGCGGATGATCGCCGACAATTACGATATGGATGAGGAAACAGACAATCTGGTCTGCCCGAGCAACGTGCGGCCGGATATGGAGATGCTCAGGCGGTCGATAGAAGACGGCAAGAACGCCGTGATGACCGGCGCGCAGGGCTACACCAGCGTGCCGACGGACGACCTGAGGGACATGAAGTAAACGAAAAAGCGACTGGGAGGTTGCCACTGATGAAGCGGTTCATGTTTGCGGCTTATTACTATTACTTTACCGGCAAGATTCGGTAAGGGTAATCTGCCATGCAAAAAATGAACCCGGAACGGTTCAAATTGATGCGGTACAGGTTACGCCTGAACCGCATTTTTCTTTTCCCCTGAAGCAATCTGATCTCAGACGGGAGCGCCCGTTTTGCGATATAACAATCAACCGAGGAGGGCCTTAAAAATGATCGTCGTACTGAAACAAAACGCCAATGAGGAAAGAACAAAGCAGCTGATCACCTGGCTGAAGGGCATGGGGCTGGATATTCACATTTCCAAGGGACAGTATCAGACGGTGCTGGGCCTCGTCGGCGATACCGCCAAGGTCGATATGGAGCTGGTGGAGAGCCTGGATATCGTGGATTCGGTCAAGCGCGTCACCGAGCGCTTCAAGTGCTGCAACCGGAAATTCCATCCCGACGACACCGTGGTCAGCGTGGGCGACGTCAAAATCGGCGGCGGCCACTTCTGCATGATCGCCGGCCCCTGCTCTGTGGAGAGCGAGGAGCAGATCGTCGCCGTGGCGCGCGCGGTGAAGGCCTCGGGCGCGAATATGCTCAGAGGCGGCGCGTTCAAGCCGCGCACATCGCCCTATGATTTCCAGGGCCTCAAGGGCGAGGGCATAGAGCTGCTCAAGATTGCCCGGCAGGAAACCGGCCTGCCCATCGTGACGGAGATCATGAGCGTGTCGGATCTGCCGCTGTTCGAGGATGTGGATGTGCTTCAGGTGGGCGCGCGCAATATGCAGAATTTCGACCTGCTGCGCGAGCTGGGACAGACCGGCAAGCCGATTCTCCTGAAGCGCGGCCTGGCCAACACACTCAAGGAGCTGCTCATGAGCGCCGAGTACATCATGGCCAGCGGCAACGAGCAGGTGATCCTCTGTGAGCGCGGCATTCGCACGTTCGACGATTACACCCGCAATACGCTCGATCTTTCCGCCGTGCCCATGCTGCACGAATTGTCGCATTTGCCGGTCATCGTCGATCCGAGCCATGCCACCGGCCTTGCGCGGCTGGTTCCGCCCATGGCGCTGGCGGCTACGGCGTGCGGCGCGGACGGCCTGATTATCGAGGTACACAACGATCCCATCCATGCGCTGTGCGACGGCGCGCAGTCGCTCACGCCCGAGGAATACGACAGGCTGGCGAAGAAGGTCAATGCGGTGAGGGGGGCTGTGCAATGACGCTGGGCGTTGTGGGGCTGGGCCTGATCGGCGGCTCGTTCGCCAAGGCCTACCATAAGGCGGGGCATACCGTGCTGGCCGCCGACATTGATCGCTCGATCCTCGATTTTGCGCGGCTGAGCGGCGCTGTGGACGATGTCCTGACGCGGGAGAACGTTTCCGAGTGCGATCTGACGCTTATCTGCCTGTATCCCCGCGCGGCGATAGAATATATGGAAGAAACCGCTCCGTATTTCGGCGCGCATACCGTGGTCATCGACTGCTGCGGCATAAAGCGCGGCGTGGTGGACGCGGGCATGGCGCTTGCGAAGGCGTACGGCTTTACTTATTTGGGCGGCCATCCCATGGCGGGGCGGCAGTATTCCGGCTTCAAATACGCCGCCGACGATCTGTTCCACAACGCGCCCATGGTCATTGTGCCGCCCGACCACAACGACATCGAGCTTTTGGGCCGCGTCAAGGCGCTGCTCGCGCCGGCGGGCTTCAAGCACATTTCCGTGACCACCGCCGCCGATCACGACGAGAAGATCGCCTTCACATCGCAGCTGGCGCACGTCGTCTCGAACGCCTACATAAAGAGCCCCACGGCGCTCATGCATCGCGGCTTTTCGGCGGGCAGCTATAAGGACATGACGCGCGTCGCATGGCTGAACCCGAAAATGTGGGCGGAGCTGTTTATGCTCAACCGCGACGATCTGGGGCATGAGCTGGACATACTCATCGACAATCTGAAGCAATATAAGGATGCGCTCGAGGCGGGCGACGAGGAAGGGCTGATCCGCCTGCTCGACGACGGGCGGCGGCTCAAGCAGGAGGTGGACGGCTGATGGACACGCTTCATGTGACGGCTTCCCGCGATTACGACATACTGATCGGCCGCGATCTTCTGAAGGACGCGGGCGCGCTGCTGGCCGAAACCGGCGCGCTCAATACCGCTGTGGTCGTCTCGGACGACAACGTGTTTCCGCTCTATGGCGGCGCGGTCATGAAGAGCCTTGAACGGGCGGGCGCGCGCGTTTTGTCCTTCGTCTTTCCGCACGGCGAACATTCGAAGAACCTCAGAACCTATGCCGGGCTGATGGAGTTCCTCTGCGCGCAGCGCGTGGGGCGAAACGATCTGCTCGTGGCGCTGGGCGGCGGCGTGGTGGGCGATTTGACCGGCTTCGCGGCGGCGACCTATCAGCGCGGGATGCGCTATGCGCAGATCCCCACGACGCTTCTGGCGGCGGTGGATTCCTCCATCGGCGGCAAGACGGCGGTCGATCTCACCGGCGGCAAGAATCAGGCGGGCTGTTTTTATCAGCCGGTGCGCGTGATTTGCGATGAGGATACGCTCAAAACGCTGCCCGTCGAGGAAATGCGCTGCGGCATGGCCGAGGTGATCAAGTACGGCGTGATCGGCGATCGCGCGCTGTTCGATTGCGTGAAAAGGGACGGCCTGTCCGCGCCTATGGGCTATGTCATCAAGACCTGCGCCGCCATGAAGCGCGATATCGTGGCGCGAGACGAGTTCGACCGCGGCGAGCGGATGCAGCTCAATCTGGGGCATACCTTCGGCCATGCCGCCGAGAAGTGCAGCGGCTATTCCATCCTGCACGGTCAGGCGGTGGCCATGGGGCTGACGGCGATCACGCGCGCGGCGGTCAAAAAGGGCTATTGCGATGAAAAAACGCTGGAGGACACGCTCGAAGCGCTGAAGGTCTGCGGTCTGCCGACGGAGATCGCCTATCCGCTTGACGACATGGCGGCGGCGGCGCTCTCCGACAAAAAGGCGACCGGCAGGGGCGTTCGGCTGATCGTACCGGAAACGATTGGAAAATGCACGATCGTCGAGGTATCGGCGGACGGCGTGAGGGACTGGATGCAGGCGGGAGGAATCGGACATGACTGAGCGCGTCAGGCCGGGAACGCGAAGGGGGAGCGTGCGCGCGCCCTCATCCAAATCACAGGCGCACAGGCTGCTCATCGCCGCGGCGCTTTCCGGGCATGGAACGGCCATCCGCTGCGACGATCTCTCCGCCGACATTATGGCGACCATCGATTGCCTGAACGCGCTGGGCGCAGAAATCGTCCGCGACGGCGAAATGCTGCGCGTATTGCCCGTTTTTGCGAAGCGATATGCGGAGAACGGCGAGCAGGCGGCGCGGAAGGCGAGGCCCGCTCCTGAAAATGAGGCGCAAGGCGCTTGCGTTTGCGGCGAACGGCTCCTCCGCTGCGGCGAGAGCGGCTCTACGCTGCGCTTTCTGCTCCCGCTGTGCGGCGCGCTGGGCGTAAGCGCCGCG
>SFOF01000168.1 GCA_004552515.1 Clostridiales bacterium | reverse complement strand
GCGCGGTTAAATTTTGCCGCGGCCGCTCGAATTGCATGAGTCTGTGATACAATGATATATCATAATCCGCTTTTTTGCAAGAGTGTGTTTGCAAAAGGCGGGAGCGTTTCGGCTCATCCAGTCTTTTGGGCGGAAAAATTGCAGGTTTTATCCGCTTTTTCGTCAAATCGATGAAAACGACGCGAACACGCGCCGCGCCGAACCGCCCTTCGGGGGCCATACACACGCGGAAATTTCCACGAGGAGGAATCGTTCTTATGAAGTATATGCTGATTGTCGGCGACGGCATGGCCGATGAAAAAATCGAGGCGCTGGGCGGAAAAACGCCGCTCGAATACGTCGCGGGTGCGAATATGGCGCGCGTGGCCGGGGGCGAGCTGGGCCGCATCCGCACCTGCCCCACCGTGTTCTCGCCGGGCAGCGACGTGGCCTTTCTGACGCTGCTGGGGCACGATCCCGTCAAGTGCTACCGCGGGCGCTCTCCGCTCGAGGCGGCGGGCGAGGAGATCGCGCTCAGGGAAAACGAAGTCTCCTTCCGCATGAATCTGGCCACGATCGACGGCCCCTATGAGGGCGGCGTGATGGCCAGCTACAACGGCGACGGGATAGACGGCGAGGACGCGTACCGCCTGGCCGACGACCTTACGCACAATCCCGAGTTCGCCGCGCTGATGGAGCAGGCGAAGATGTCCATCACCGTGACCGACACCTTCCGCCACATCGCCGTGGTGGACGCAGACGACGAGCCGTTCGAGCTGACTCCGCCGCACGACATCGCCGGCCGCGTGATCGACGACTATCAGCCCAAAGGACAGAAGGCCGAGCTGATGCGTGCCCTGCAAAAGACGGCGCATCGCATCCTGTCCGAGCATCCGGTCAACAAAAAGCGCGTGGCCGAGGGCCATATGCCCGCCAACGCCGTATGGTTCTGGGGCGCGGGCCGCGCGACGATCCTCGACAGCTTTACCGAACAGTTCGGCAAGACGGGATCCGCCGTCTCCGCCGTGCCGCTGGTGCGCGGCATCGCGTGGCTGAGCGGCCTCAAGGCGCCGCGCATCCCCGGCGCGACCGGCACGCTGGACACCAACTACGAGGGCAAGGTACAGGCCGCCCTGGACGCGCTGAGGAGCGGCGACGACTTTGTGCTGCTGCACCTCGAAGCGCCCGACGACCTGAGCCATCTGGGCGATCTGGAGGGCAAGGTGGAATCGATCCGTCGCCTGGATACGCGCATGGTGGGGCCGGTGCTGGGCGCGCTGGACGCGTCCGGCGAGGACTACCGCGTTATGATCATGCCCGATCACTACACGCTGCTCTCCACCCGCACGCACGACGGCACGCCCGTGCCCTATGCGATCTATGACAGCCGCCGCCCCGGCGCGCCGCGCGTGTTCTGCGAGGACGCGTGCGCCGACAAGCCGGTGCTGACCAGCGGCGTACAGCTGCTCAAGCGCCTTTTCGAGCAGGACTAAAAGCCCTTTGCGAGCCGTTTCCCCTGAGCGGAAGCGGCTCGCCTTCATAATGCATATAAGAGGAAGTGTCTGGCTATGGATATGCTTTCATCCGAGCGCTATATCACCGCCTTCAGCAAAAGCGCCGCGCCCGTCCTGCGCGTTTCGGACGGCGCGACGGTGCGCATCGCGACGAAGGACTGCTACATGGACAATCTGCGCGCGGAGAACGACCCCCGCGGCGCGGCGAAGGGACCTGCGATCGGCTGCAACCCGGCGAGCGGGCCGGTCTTCATCGAGGGCGCGTGGCCGGGCGACACGCTCAAATGCGAGATCCTCGCCATCGACGTGGGCGATTACGCGTCCATGCGCATCAGCAATCACGGCGGGCTGATGGCCGACCGCGTGACCGCGCCGATCGTGCGCTGCATCCCACTAAGGGACGGCCATGCCGAGCTGGCGGGCGTGAGGATGCCGCTCGACCCGATGATCGGCGTGATCGGCGTCGCGCCCGAGGGCGGAGACGTGGACACGGAATCCCCCGGCGCGCACGGCGGCAACATGGACACGCGGCACATCCGCGCGGGCAGCACGCTGTATCTGCCGGTGGCCGCCGAGGGCGCGCTGTTCGCGCTGGGCGACGTTCACGCGCGCATGGGCGACGGCGAAATCTGCATATGCGGGCTGGAATGTCCCGCCGAGGTGACGGTGTGCCTGAGCGTCGTGCATGGAAAGCGCGAAAAGTGGCCGATGCTGAAGGACGAGCGCGGCCGCTGGTACGCCATCGCCTCCGCCGCCGATCTGGACGAAGCCGCCAAGCTGAGCGCCGACGCGATGATGGACTTTATCGAAAAGCGCGTGGCGATCGACCATAACGAGCTGATCCTGCTGATGAGCCTTGTGTGTCACCTCGAGATCAGTCAGGTGGTCGATCCGCTGCTGACCGCGCGCACGTCGCTCGATCCGTTCGCCTTTCCGGGGCTGGATTTCTGAGCTTGAATATGCTTTTTTTGCGGGCAGGGAGGAAATTTCCCTGTCCGGCTTTTATTGGGGATGAAAGAAAAATCCGCGGCGGCAGGGGCAGACGCAGAAGGCTGAACGGGGCGGCGAAAGGAAGCGCTCCATGAACGAATCCGCGGCGCAAAACAGCGCCGACGCGGCTGAAACGGAACCGGCGGATTGGATGGGGTAAGTCCCACGGCGCGGCAAAAATCCCAGGGGCGCGGCGCACGCAATGCGCGCAGAAAAGGAGCCGCGGCGAATGTCCCTGCACCGGCGCGCGGGGCGGCGCATAGTATGCAGTGACTTCTTCATGAAAGGAGATTTTCACTGTGCCTTGTATTTTGGATTCCCGACGCGGCTGCTATGGCTGCCGTGCCGCCATCATGAACCAGAGCACCCCGCCCATCAACGTCACGCTGGCCGAAACGGCCGAGAACAGCCGCCTTGTGCCCTGCTCCCCCTACTACACCGGCCCCAGCGGCCCCGTATCGCCGGTGCCGTGGTGCTATCAGCCCTGCGCGCCCGGCGTGCCCGAATGCTGGCGCCGCCCGTGCGAGGAAAAACCCTTGCCGCCGCCGCGCCCCGGAGAGGGCTGCTTTGTGCCGGCCTACGGGTTCTTCTATCAGGCGGGCACGTTCACGCTGTCCGCGGCGGGCTGTCTGCCCCTGAACGGCGCGGGCGCGGCCATCCAGAACGTCGAGCAGACCGGCGGCGTGATTACGCTGGCCGAGAGCGGCGTTTACGACGTCTCCTACACCCTGACTCTGCCCGCCAGCGCCGCGGCGACCGGCTCGGTCAGTCTGCTGCGCGGGGGCAGCGCCGTCCCGGGCACGACCGTCGTGTTTGCCAAGACGGCCGCCGGCGCGCCGGTGCAGCTGAGCAGCCGCTCCATAATCACCGCCGCCGCGGGCACGACGCTCTGCATCGGCTCGAGCGCCGCCCTTGCCCTGACCGCCACCGAGGACGAGACGCTGGCCACGCTGGTCATTCGCCGCATCGGCTGAAAAACGCAGCGCAAAATACGCACCGCATGAGAGAGAACGCCGCCGCGCGGGGGGAATGCTCCTTGCGCGGCGGCGGTTTTGCCTATTGTGCGCCGGATGAAATGCCCCGTCACCCCCGCGCGCACAAACGCCTGTGCCGGGACTGAAACCGGCCAGCACCAACACCGCGCCGGCCAACAATTCCCTATAGTGGAACCGACGCTGCTCTATCGAAGACCTGCCCGGCTCCGATTTATGGCCGGGCAGGTCGTGTGACACCCGGCGGCAGCAGGTGGAACCGGCACAGCCGGCCAAATCTACAGGCGATCGCGCGGATTCGCCGCTTTTTTTCGTTGCATTTGCGGCTCGAATGTTATATAATGGAGTTGGACACAAACGTTAACGGAGGGACATATTATGTTGGCACAAAGACCGCCCATGGGTTGGAACACCTGGAATACCTTCGGCAAGGACATTAACGAAACGCTGATCCGCGAGAGCGCGGACGCCTTTATCGACAACGGTCTGAAGGACGCGGGCTACGAGTACCTCGTCATTGACGACTGCTGGTCCGAATACAATCGCGATCCGGTCACCGACCGCATCGTGCCCCATCATGAGAAATTCCCCAACGGCATGAAGGTCGTCGCCGACTACGTTCATTCCAAGGGCCTGAAATTCGGCATGTACTCCTGCGACGGCGTGCGCACCTGCGCCGACTATCCCGGCTCGTTCGACCACGAATTCCTGGATGCGCAGACCTTCGCCGAGTTCGGCGTGGACTATCTCAAGTATGACAACTGCTACAAGCCCAACAACGCCGACGGCCCCTCGCTCTACCGCCGCATGGCCATGGCGCTGCGCGCATCCGGCCGCGAGATTCTCTTCTCGGCCTGCAACTGGGGCACCGACGACGTGTGGACGTGGATCCGCGGCGCGGGCGCTCATATGTACCGCTCCACCGGCGACATCAACGACAGCGCCGAATCCTACCGCAATATCGCGCTGAGCCAGGCCGACAAGTTCGGCTATTCCGCGCCCGGCTGCTATAACGACATCGATATGCTCACCGTCGGCATGTACGGCAAGGGTCTGGTTGGCTCGGTCGGCTGCAACGACGCGGACTATCGCTCCCAGTTTGCGCTGTGGTGCATGTATTCCGCGCCGCTGATGCTGGGCTGCGACATCCGTCACATGAACAAGCAGACGCTCGAGCTGGTGACAGACGGCTCGTACTGCTACGAGCCGGGCTTTGCGCTGTTGTCCTACGTCGAGTCGGAAATGACGGGACTCGAGGGCGTCGTGACTTCCTTCCGGATCGAGGACGGGCAGACCGTCACGCTGCGGCGCACTGGCAAGGTCAATGCCGAGATGGTCTTCGACCGCCGGCAGGCGCATGAATCGCTTTATGACGTCGGCTTCGGCGCGATGATGATCAGCGTTGTGACCGAGGATATGACCGTCCTGCTCAACGAGCACGGCGGCGTTCTCGATCTGGACTACCGCGTCGAGGTTGAGCACGCGCTTTGCAGCCGGAATCGGTATCACATTGAAATTCAGACGATCTAAATAAAGGAGCGAACACAGATGAAACAGCCGCATATTTGTCTGGACGAAACGCTTGGCGTCCGTTACGCGATTCTGCCCGGCGACCCGGCACGGCTCGACCGCGTGGCGCAGCAGCTGGAGTCCGTGCGCGAGCTTGCGTACAACCGCGAATTCCGCAGTCTGGCCGGCACGTACCGGGGCGTCCCCGTTCTGGCGA
>SFOF01000167.1 GCA_004552515.1 Clostridiales bacterium | reverse complement strand
GGCGTGGGCTATAAGTTTGAGGTCGAGGGCTGAAAATGAAGAGAAGCGTGCTGCTCCAGAAGGTGTTTCTGGTGGTCATCGTGGCGCTGGTGCTGGCCGCGCTGTGTACCGGCGCGGTGTATAACGTCATTTCGCACACGCTGTTTGCCGGCATCAAATCGGCCGAGCTGCTGCCCAAGGCGCGCGTGCTCAGCCAGCTGCTCGCGCAGGAGGGCGATTCCAAAAAGGCCGGCGCGATGCTGAGCTTCATGCGGAGCCATGAGGAACTGCTGGGCGGCTATTTCGTCATCACCGACGCGGACGGGCAGATGATGATCGGCAACGACGATATCGACGCGGAGATATTTTCCTCCATGGACAATATCGTCGCGCGCGTGCTGAAGGGCGAGGAGGTTTCGGCCTACAGCACGCAGACCGTGGCGAACATCCAGATCGTGGGCGTGGGCGTGCCTGTGACGCGCGAGGGCGCAATCTGCGGCGCGCTGCTCATATTCGTGCCGCTTTACGAGACGATGGCTGCCGTGCGCGGGCTTAACAGCGCGCTTCTGATCTCGATCCTCATCATCATGCCGCTGACGGTGCTTTTGGTCTATCTGGTCATCGGTCAGATCATCAAGCCGCTCAAGCAGATGCGCGATGTGGCGCTGGCCATGGCGGGCGGCGATTTCAGCATCCGCGCGGACGCCGATCAGAGCGGTGAAATCGGCCAGATGGCCGCCTCGCTCAACTATCTTTCCCGCGAGCTGTCGCACACGATTTCCGAGCTGACGATAGAGCGCAACCGGCTCAAGCAGTCGGTGGACAGCCTGCGCGAGGGCTTTGTGTCGATCAATTCCGAGGGCGATGTGACCTATACCAATCCGGCGCTTCTCGAGCTGTTTCCGCAGGGCGATCCGAACGCGGGGCGGCGCATGGCGCTCATCGGCGACGAGACGATCTGGGCGGCCTTTGATACCGCCGTGGCGCGCAAGCAGACCAGCGTGAAGGACATAACGCTCGGCGGGCGCGTCATCCGCGCGACGATCAGTCCCGTTTCCAACGAGAAGGGCTGTACGGTCGGCGCGGTGGGCCTGTTCTCGGACATCACCGAGAGCGAGCGCCTGGAACGGACGCGCCGCGACTTCGTGGCCAACGTCTCGCACGAGCTGCGCACGCCGCTGACCGCGCTGCGCGGCCTGATCGAGCCGCTGCGTGACGGCATGGTGCGCAGCGAGGAGGCCCGTGTGCGCTATTACAACATCATCTTGCGCGAGACGCTGCGCCTGTCGCGGCTGATCGACGATTTGATGGAGCTGAGCCGCCTTCAGAGCGGAAGGCTGTCGCTGGAGTGCGGGAAGGTCGATATGTCGATCATCGTCGAGGATCTGGCCGAGAAGTACACCTCCACCGCGGCGGACAAGGCGCAGACCTTTACGCTCACCCCGCCGCCCGATCAGTGGCCGTGCGTCATGGCCAACGCAGACCGCGTGGAGCAGATCCTCGTTATCCTGCTGGACAACGCCATGAAGTATACGCCCGAGGGCGGCCGCATCACGCTGTCCGTCGAGAAGGAGGGCGGCAAGGCCGTGCTGCGCGTGTCTGATACCGGCGTGGGCATTGCGGAAGAGGATCTGCCGTATGTGTTCGATCGCTTCTATAAGGCGGATAAATCGCACACCGGCTCCGGATCGGGGCTGGGGCTGTCCATCGCGCGGGAGATTCTCCAGCAGATGGGCGAAAACATCACCGTGACCAGCGAAAAGGGCAGGGGCAGCACGTTCAGCTTCACGCTGCCGCTGGCCGTATCGGTTCCGGCGGTAAAAAATGCGCCGAATGAGTGACAAACCGATTGACAAACGGACAAAATTGTTATAATATGTCACTGGTAAAGACCGACGTTTGAAGGGAGAATATATTTATGGAATACGGAATTCAGATGTACAGCGTTCGCGATCTGACCAAGGAGAGCCTGGACGAGGCGCTGCGCCAGGTGGCCGAGCTGGGCTACAAGTTTGTCGAGTTCGCCGGTTTCTTCGGCCACACCGCCGAGGAAGTCAAGGGGATGCTGGACAAGTATGGCCTGAAGGTTTCCGGCACGCACACCGGCTGGCAGGAGGTCGCCGAGCATTTTGAGGAGACTGTGGCCTTCCACAAGGCCATCGGCAACAAGAACATCATCATCCCCGGCGCGGATCTGGGCAACCAGGAAAAGCTGGACGCCTTTATCAAGATGGCCAACGAGTTCCAGCCCAAGCTGGCCGCCGAGGGCATCAACATGGGCTATCACAACCATGCCCATGAGTTCCGCCCCAATGAGGACGGCTCCATGATCCACGATCAGCTGGTGTACCGCACCAACCTGAACCTTGAGATCGACACCTACTGGGCGTATGTCGGCATGAAGCACCCGGTGGAGCTGCTCGAGCGCCTGAAGGATCGCATCCGCGTCATCCACATCAAGGACGGCGACGCGGACGGCCACGGCACGCCTCTGGGTATGGGCACCGCGCCCGTGGCCGACGTGTATGCCAAGGCGATCGAAATGGGTATCCCGATGGTCGTTGAGAGCGAAACCTGCAATCCCAGCGGCATGGCCGAGGCCAAGATCTGCATCGAGTACCTCAAGTCCCTCGAGAAGTAATTCGTTCATCCATAAGCCATGCGCAGCGATGTGTATGGCTTATTTTTCAATATCGCGGAGGAAAAAGCCATGAAACTGCTGATCTGCGGCGACACCGTGCCGACGGAATACAGCGCGCCGCTCTTTGAAGCGGGCGATACGGACGCGCTGTTCGGCCGCGTAAAGGAAGAATTTGCCGCGCACGACCGCGTGATCGTCAATCTGGAGTGTGCGCTGACTGCTTCTGAGCATAGAATCCGCAAGTTCGGCCCCAATCTGAAAGGCCCCGTTCAGACGGCCGCGACGCTTCGGGCGGCGGGCGTGACCGACTGCGCCATCGCCAACAACCACATCCTCGATTTCGGCGTGGGCGGGCTTCACGATACCGAAGGACTGCTGGACGCGGCGGGGCTTCAATGGTTCGGCTGCGGCGAAAACGCAAGGGAAGCGAAAAGGCCGCACTATATCGAGCGGGACGGCCAGAAAATCGCCGTGCTGGCCTTCAATGAGCATGAGTACACCTATGCGCTCGATGATCAGGCGGGCGCCGCGCCGTTTGATCCCTTCGACGCGATGACCGAGATTGCGCGCGTCAAAAAGACCGCTGATTATCTCGTCGTGCTCTATCACGGCGGCAAGGAATATTGCGAATACCCTTCGCCGCGGCTGCGCGAGCTGTGCCGGGCGATGACCGAGCTGGGCGCGGACGTCGTGCTCTGCCAGCACAGCCACATCATCGGCTGCGCGGAGGAGCACGCGGGCGGCACAATCGTCTACGGGCAGGGCAATTTCCACTTTGTCGGCTTTGACGAGCAGCCGTTCTGGTCGCGCGGGCTGATGATCTCGCTGGATTTTGACGAGGGTCTGCGCGTGCGCGCCATTCCGGTCGTCGCCGGGGAAAGGGGCATTGATCTGGCCGGCGCGGAGGAAGCGCGCGCGATCCTGGAGGGGTTTAAGGCGCGCAGCGAGGCATTGAAGGACGGACGCTGGCTCGATGGCTGGCGGCGCTTTGTGCGCGAAAACGGCGCGGGGTATCTCGATTGCGTGCGTCAGGCGCTGGATGGCGACGAGACGCACCGCGAGCGCATGGCGCATTATCTGGACTGCGAGGCGCATCTGGATATGCTGCGCGAGCTGTTCAGAACATGGCACAATACACAGACGGACGGCGCACAGGAGGAATGAGAGCGATGAATAATCCCCAGACGCAGCATATTTATATGATGGATCATGTGAAGCGCGAGAGCGCCTATCGTCCGGGTGAGGACTTTGCGGCCTGGCAGAAGGCGGCGCGCGAAAAGCTGGGCGCGCTGCTGGGCATGGATACGTTTGAAAAGTGCGAGGACAACCTGCAAATCGAATGGACGAAGGACGAAGCGGAGTACACCGAATACCGCCTGCTGTTCAACACGGAGGCGCACTATCAGGCACGCGCGCATCTGCGCGTTCCGAAGGGCGCTCAGGGCGCCGTGCCGGTGGTGATCTGCCTTCAGGGTCACGCGACCGGCATGCACATCTCGCTGGGCGTGCCGAAATTCCCGGGCGACGAGGAGACGATCAGCGGCGGCGACCGCGATTTTGCGCGTCAGGTGATCGCGAAGGGCTATGCGGCGCTGGCGCTCGAGCAGCGCGGCTTCGGCGAATGCGGCGGCACGGAAAAAGGCCCCGCCTGCTATCAGCCGGCCATGGCGGCGCTGCTGCTGGGCCGCACGATACTGGGCGAGCGCGTGTGGGACATTTCCCGCACGATCGACCTGCTCGAGAAGCACTTCCCGCAGACGGATGTGAAGCGGCTGGCCGTGATGGGCAATTCCGGCGGCGGCACGGCGACCATCTATGCGGCGGCCATGGACGAGCGCATCGCCGCGGCCATGCCGTCCTGTGCGTTCTGCGGCTATAAGGAGTCGATCGGCGTGCAGTATCACTGCTCCTGCAACTATGTGCCGGGCGTGATGCGGTCGTTCGACATGGGCGATCTGACCGGCCTGATCGCGCCGCGTCCGCTGGTGATCGTCAACGGCCTGAATGATACGATTTTCCCGATCGATTCGGCCAACCGCGAATATGAAACGACCGAAAAGCTCTATGCGGCCTCGGGCGCGCCGGATATGTGCCGCCATATCGTCGGGCCGGAGGGACACCGCTTCTATGCCGCGCTCGGCTGGCCGGCGTTCGACGCGCTGACCGGCTGGAAGCGATAGGACATGACGCTTGAAGCGCTTAAACGGCGCCGCATGGCAAATCAGTTTTTGCTTCAGCCGACCGATAAGCTGACCGCCGTGCGCGCGCTGTGCGGCGTCCAGGCGCAGTTTATGAAAAACGCTGTCCATGCGCTGAAGATCCGCACGAGCGATGGGGATGAGGCGGCCTTTTCCGACTGTCTTGTAAAAAACTGGACG
Source organism: Clostridiales bacterium (assembly GCA_004552515.1). GTDB lineage: Bacteria > Bacillota > Clostridia > Christensenellales > Aristaeellaceae > Firm-10. Next base: position 219 of record SFOF01000167.1, on the reverse strand, counting down.
CTGCGCGGCACAATGCACGTCTTTGCGCGGGAGGATCTGCCGCTGTTCCTGCACGAGCGTGCGGATTGTCCGTATCGCGGCGAGGATTTCAGCGGCCGTACGTTCTGGAATCAGCGCGATTGCTGGGCGCTGACAGCCGAGCGGCAGGGCGCGCTTTCGCGGGTCATACTGGACGCGCTGCGGGAAAGACCGCGCACGCGGGACGAGCTGAAGGCCGTC
>SFOF01000166.1 GCA_004552515.1 Clostridiales bacterium | reverse complement strand
TACAGATCGGCGTGGAAGTTGGCCATAATGCCGGAATAACCCTCCAGCCCCAGCCGCAGCGAATCAAGCAGCGTGGCCGTGTTGGCGTTGTAGATGACCAACGGCGTGTCCTTGACCGCCTGAACGCGGCGCTCGATGGTCTTAATGTCGCAGCAGGTGTCCTTCAAAAACACGATGCGCCCCGTCTCGGCCATAAAGCGCATGAGATCGCAGCTGGCCAGCCGCTTGTAGGGATGCGGGCACTCGTACACGCCGAAGGTCACATCCGGCAGCGCCGTGAGGATCCGCTCGATGTTGCGCCGCGCGACGCTCTCTCCGTCGTCCTGATCGGCCGTGCGGTTGAGCACGATCACGGAAGCCGCCGCGCCGGCCTCGGCCGCATCCGCGAGCTGGCGCACCTGCTCGTCGGGATCGTCGGCGGTGTGGCCCGAGGCGACGATCTGCATCCGGCCCTTCGCCGCGTCCACGACATGGCGGGTCAGCTTCCGCTTTTCCGCCTCGGAGAGATAGAACATCTCGCTGGACTGGCAGTCGGCGAATACGCCTGCGCAGCCGCAGCGCGCATAGTATTCGATCAGCGCGTCCACCGCGTCGTAATCGATGCGGTGATCCTCGGTAAACGGCGTGATCATCGTCGGAAAAACGCCTCTGGCAATGTCAAAGCCCATGGTCGGCCTCCTCGCTTTCGCTTCTAAATTTTGCGCCCGATTTCGTTTCCCAATTCACATCTGATAAAACAGCCGGACATGGATAGCTTCCGGCATGGCGCTCAGATACAGTCCGGCCTCGTCGCCGTTGAGCAGGCGGCCGCGCTGCCAGACGCCGTTCTCAAACGTCCCCTCCTCGATCGCCAGCGCGCGCACCGGACGGGGATCGTCGTAGAGCCCGAAGAACGCGCCGTTCACATTGCTGCCGACGATGAAGAAATCCCCGCCGCCATTGTCTATGACAAAGCCCGCCGACCGCGGCCCTTCCGCGTCCTTAAAGTTCAGGCGCAGGCGATATTCGCCCATTTTCAGCTCGCAGCCCGGCTCATGCTCCGTGCGGCGGATGAACGGATAGACGCGCCCCTCGCGCAGCGCCCTGTGCAGCAGCGGCTCTATGCCGGCCATGAGCTTATACGCGCCGGCCAGATACGCGCCGCTCTCGGGGCAGGCCGTTTTGCGATTGGCGAGTATCTGCGCGCGGTTGTCCAGCGGCGCGTTCTCGCTCAGCGGCGTGAAGAAATCCTCCAGCCCGAACGGCGCAAAGCACAGCGCGCCCTTTCCGTAGGCGTAGAGCACGTCGCTCATGTGCCGCAGATCCTGCCTGTGCTCGGGAATGAAGAGCGGGTTGTCGTGCGCCGTGTAGTCCTCGCACACGCCCGCAAAATCGGTGACGTAAATATCGGGCGCGCTGAATGCGACCGACGGCGCGCACGCCTGCCACACGGGGATAAACCGCGCCACCGGACAGCCGCACGGCCACGCGCCCGGCCGCCACGGGAACTGCTCCAGCCAGGCGTTGACATACATGGGCAGCGCGTATTCGGCCTGTCCCGCGCGGGCGATGCGCTCGACCGCCGCCGCATAGGCGTATTCCATCAGATAGGTCGGCGCTTCCTCGCCATAGGATTCCGCCCATGTACCATGCGCGCCCGGCATGACGGCGGGCACAGCCCCCTCGAACATACGCTGCGCCGCGTCGGAAAAGTCGCGCTCAATGCCCAGCGTGCCGATTTCGTTTTCGAGCTGAATCATGATCACGGTCTGCTCGTCCTGATCCCTTTCGCGGATATGGCGCATCAGCCGGGCAAAGGCGCGCGCGTCGGCCTCGATCGCCGCATCGCAGAAGGGCGATATGGTGTAGATCGGCCTTCCATAGCTGTCCCGTGCCCAGAAAAAGCGCCTCTGATCGCGCTTGACCCAGTCGGGCACATAGGTCGACTCGCCATTCTTCCACAGCCCGAACCACAAAAGCGCCAGCCGCATGGACTCGCGCCGCGCCTGATCGATCAGCGCGTCGAGCAGTTCAAAGTCGAATTCGCCCTCGCGCGGCTCTATGAGCTGCCAGTAAACAGGCGCGATGACGGCGTTCATATTGAGCGGCCTCAGATACGGCCAGACGCATTCCTCCATATACTCTGCGCTCGAGGCGCTGGAGTTGTGGATCTCGCCGGAGAAGAGCAGCATGGGACGGCCGTCCACGGTCAGCTGCCAGCGCCCGTCCGTCTTTTCAATGCGGGGAAGTTCCTTCATGTCAAAATCCCTTCCTATCCGTTCATAACCGTTTTGCCGCTTCAGTATAGCACATATTCTCCCGCCGTGTCAACGAAAAGCCGCCCCGTCTGAGGCAAATCGAACGGAGCGAATCGCATTTATATATCCAGCTTGATCTGCGCGCCGTCCACGGGCGGCAGGGGCGCCGTCAGCCCCAAATGCTCGTAGGCCAGGGGCGTGGCGACGCGGCCGCGCGGCGTGCGCATGATGAAGCCCAGCTGCAACAGATACGGCTCATAAACGTCCTCGATCGTGCTGCCGTCCTCGCCGGTGATCGCCGCCAGCGTGTCAAGGCCCACCGGCCCGCCGCCGAACTTTTTGATCATCGTTTCCAGCATGGCGCGGTCGGTGCGGTCAAGGCCGAGCACATCGATCTCCTGCATATCCAGCGCCTCGCGCGCAATGTCGGCGTCGATGCGTCCGCTGCCCCTGACCTGCGCATAGTCGCGCACGCGCTTGACCAGCCGGTTGGCGATGCGGGGCGTGCCGCGCGAACGGGAGGCGACCTCCAGCGCGCCGTCGTGATCGCAGTCGATCTTCATGATCCTGGCCGAGCGCGTGATGATCACCGCCAGCTCCTCCGGCGTGTAGAGCTCCAGCCGGAAGCTGATGCCGAAGCGGTCGCGCAGCGGCGAGGTCAGCATCCCCGCGCGCGTCGTGGCCGCGATCAGCGTAAACTTGGGCAGATCGAGCCGTATCGAGCGCGCCGAGGGGCCTTTGCCGATCATGATGTCCAGCGCGTAGTCCTCCATCGCCGGATAGAGCACCTCCTCGACCGAGTGTGACAGGCGGTGGATCTCGTCGATGAACAGCACGTCGCCCTCGTTGAGGTTGGTCAGTATGCTCGCCAGATCGCCGGGGCGCTCGATGGCCGGGCCGGAGGTGATGCGGATGTTGTGTCCCATCTCCGCGGCGATGATGCCGGCCAGCGTGGTCTTGCCCAGACCGGGCGGGCCATAGAGCAGTATGTGATCAAGCGGCTCATGGCGGGTCAGCGCCGCCTGCATATAGATCGCCAGGCTGTCCTTGATCTTCTGCTGCCCGAAATACTCGGCCAGCGAATGGGGCCTGAGCGTGCCCTCCGCCTCGTCCTCGCTGCGCAGGCTTGTGGAAATCAGGCGTTCGTCTTCCATGATAGTGTCAATCCTTTCGGCGGCGCGCTGCCGCCCGGTCGATCGCGTGAAATGATTGCTTCAGGGGGATTGTCCCGCCGCCTTACCGGCGCTCAGCCAATGGCGTCATCGCCGAAATCGCGGCCCTGAATCTTTGGCGCGCGCCCTGCGATAAGGCCGCTCACAGCATACTCTTGAGCGCCTGACGGATGATCTCATCCGCCGTATCGGGCAGCGGAGAGAGCGACGACACGGCCCGCGCCGCCTCGCTCGACTGATAGCCCAGCGCCATGAGCGCCTCAATGGCCTCGCCCGCCGCGTCCGGGGCCTGCGCGCGCGATTGAGGCGCGACCGCCGCGCCCGCGCCCACCAGCTCGTCGTTGTCCACCTTGTCCTTCAGCTCGAGAATGAGCCGCTGCGCCGTCTTTTTGCCCACGCCGGGCGCGCGGGAAAGCGCCGCCGCGTCGCCAGTGACGATGGCCAGCGACAGATCGCGCACGCTGAGCGCCGAGAGGATCCCGATCGCCGACTTTGCGCCCACGCCGCTCACCGACGTCAGCTTCAGGAACATGGTCTTTTCCTCGCGCGTGGCGAAGCCGAACAGCTCGAGTGCATCCTCGCGCACGCTCAGGTGCGTAAAGCACTTCATCTTCTCGCCGACGGACGGGGCCAGCGCGAGCGTCGCGCCGCTCACCGTCATGAGATAGCCCACGCCGCCGCAGTCGATGACCAGCGTGTTTTCGGCCTTGTCGGCCACAATGCCGTTAATATGCGCGTACATAGCGTTTCCTCACTCGATTATTTGATCTTGAACATCTGTCCCGCGCGCATACTGTTGGCGTGGGTGATGGCCACGGCCAGCGCGTCGGCCGCGTCATCCGGGCGCGGAATCTCGCCGAGCGAGAGCATCATGCGCACCATGGTCTGGATCTGATGCTTGTCCGCCTTGCCGTAGCCGGTGATCGCCTGCTTGATCTGCATGGGCGTGTATTCAAACAGGTTGTCGGTCTTTTCCGCCACGGCCACCAGCGCCACGCCGCGCGCCGCGCTCACCGCCATGCCGGTGGTGATGTTCTTTGAAAAGAACAGCTCCTCAAAGGCCACCTCGTCGGGCTGAAACGTCTCCATGAGCTGCGTCACGCTCTTGAAGATCGCGCGCAGCCGCTGCGGGAGCGCCTCGCCCGGCGTGGTCAGTATCGCGCCGTACTGCACGACGCGGTGCTTCACGCCGTCCGTATCGATCACGCCCCAGCCCAGCGTGCCCAATCCGGGGTCAATGCCCAGTATTCTCACCTGTGTTCTCCTTCCGCATGGCCTGATAAAACCATACTTGCGTTCTTATTTTATGCCTTTTTTGAGGAATTGTCAAGCTGAACACCCGCAAATCGGCCGCTTTGCAAGGATTTAGCGCCATGTTCGAATCGGCGGGTGTATAATATATGTATCATTGCTTTTATGCGGAGGTGCGCCATGAATCTTCGTCAGTATATAGAGGTGCTCAGGAGCGACCCGTCCTTCATGCGGAACGTCGCCTGCTGGAAGGAGGTGCCGGCCCGCCCCGCGCGCTATGAGCCGTTCCCCGATTCGCTCGATCCGCGCGTGATTCAGGCGATGGACAAGCGCGGCGTTCATAAGCTGTACAGCCATCAGTATCAGGCGGTGACGGCGGCGCTTCAAGGCGAGGACATCGTCGTGGTCACGCCCACGGCCTCCGGCAAGACCCTGTGCTACAATCTGCCCGTGCTGGACGCGATCCTTAAAAATCCCGACGCGCGCGCCCTCTATCTCTTCCCCACAAAGGCGCTCTCCGCCGATCAGGCCGCCGAGCTGTACGCGCTCATAGACCTCCTGGGCGAGCCGATCAAGTGCTACACCTACGACGGCGACACCGCCGCGCCCGCCCGCGCCGCCATCCGCGCCGCCGGCCATGTGGTGGTGACCAATCCGGATATGCTGCACT
>SFOF01000165.1 GCA_004552515.1 Clostridiales bacterium | reverse complement strand
CTTTGGCAGAACCGACTCCGCACTATCGGAGACCTGCCCGGCTCCGACCTATGGTCGGGCAGGTCGTGTGGTATCCGGCGGCAGCAAGTGGGTGCAGGCTCAGCCTGCGTTCTCCTTCACCCACTCGGCGGCGAAATCAGCAAAGCGCCGCGTGGCCGCGCTGGGATCGGGCGAGGGGATAGCCAGCGCGATCGTGCGGCTGGCCGGCGGGTCGATCGGACGAATCTCGATCCCCTCGCCGTTGCCGCGCAAAAGCAGCGACGGCATGATGCTCACGCCCAAGCCCTGCCGCACCATCGCAATGACCGCGTAATCGTCCTTCGTGCGGAAGCGGATGTTCGGCTTCATGCCCACCGCCTCCAGCGCCCGCCGCGCGTCGTGATTGGAGGCCTCGAGCAGCGAAATGAACGACTCCTTCGCCACATCCTCCACGCGGCAGACCGGCCGCGCGCTCAGCGGATGCCCCTTGGGCAGCACGGCGACCAGCGGATCGTTGTACAGCGGCAGGCAGCGGCATTTGAGCGGCGTGGGCAGCGCGATGAAGGCGAGATCGACGCTGCCGTCGCTCGCCCAGTTCTCCACATCGTGATAATCGCCATTGAACAGCTGAAAGTCCGCCTGCGGATATTCCTGCTGGAAGCGCATCATCATCGCGGGCAGCCAGTGCGTGGCCACCGAGGTGAACGTGCCGATGCGGATCGTGCCGCTCACCTGAGTGCGCATATCCTCCGCCGCGGCGCGCATCAGCCTTTCCTGCCGCGCGATCTCGCGGATGAAGGGCATCAGCCGCTCGCCCTCCGGCGTGAGCCGCGCCCCCGCGCGCGTGCGCTTGAGCAGCGGCAGCTGAAGCTCGCTCTCTATGGAAGCGATGATGTGGCTCACGCCCGACTGAGTCAGACCCAGCTCCTCCGCCGCGCGGGTCAGCGACGCGCAGTCAACGGTCTTTTCGAAAACTTCATACTTTTTCGTGTCCATTTCTTGAATTTCCCCCTTGACTTTGGCCGGATGAAGTGATATCATAAGCGCATCACATTTGAAGCGTTCATGAATAGTATTATAAATCTTCATGTGTGAAAAGTCAAGAGGGGAGATCGAAAAAAATGACGGGAGCCAATTTGCAGCACTTGCTGGCCATGGCCATCTACATGGCCGCAATCGTCGTCATCGGCGTGGTGTTCGCGCGCCGGGCGAACAAGGACACGGAGAGCTATTTCCTCGGAGGGCGCAGCCTTGGCCCGTGGGTGACGGCCTTCAGCGCGGAGGCGTCGGATATGTCCGGATATCTGCTGATGGGTCTCCCCGGTCTGGCGTACTGGACGGGTCTGGCCGACGTGGGCTGGACGTGCATCGGCCTGGCGCTGGGCACATATTTCAACTTCCTGATCGTCTCGAAGCGCCTGCGCCGCTACAGCATCGCGGTGGACGCGTTCACGATTCCGGATTTCTTCTCCAAGCGCTTCCATGAGAAGAAGAAGGTGCTGATGACCATTTCCTCGCTGACCATCATCGTGTTCTTTGCGGTGTATGCGGCGCAATGCCTGAGCGCGTGCGGCAAGCTGTTTTCCAATCTGTTCGGGCTGTCCTACAGCGGCATGATGATCGTCGCGGCGGTGTTCGTGCTGCTCTACACGTTCCTGGGCGGCTTCCTCGCCGAGAGCGCGTCGGATTTCATGCAGGCGGTTGTGATGATCACCGTGCTGGTGCTCATCATGGCGCTGTCCATCGGCGCGGCGGGCGGCCTCAAGACGGTCATTGAAAATGCGAAGAGCTTTGACGGCTATCTGTCGCTCGTTAAGACCGCCACGCCCTCCGCGGAGGAGGTCAACGTATTCGGCGCGGGCAAGAGCTACGGCTTTTTGACCATCATCTCCACGCTGGCCTGGGGTCTGGGCTACTTTGGTATGCCGCAGGTGCTGCTCCGCTTCATGGGCATCCGCTCCGAGAACGAGCTGGGCCGCTCCCGCCGCGTGGCCATCATCTGGGTGGTCATCTCCATGGCGGCCGCCATCATGATCGGCATCGTCGGCCGCAGCGTCGCCGGGTTGGACTATCTGTCCAACAGCGACGCGGAGAACGTGTTCATCGACGCGGCGACGCACTTCCTGCCCCCCGTGCTGGCCGGCTTTGCCTGCGCCGGCGTGCTGGCCGCGGCGATTTCCTCGTCCGACTCCTATCTGCTGATCGCCGCCAGCGCCGTGAGCCAGAACCTGTACCGCAGCGTCTTTAAGAAGGACGCGACCGATAAGCAGGTCATGTGGTGCTCCCGCATCACGCTGGTCGCCATCACGCTGATCGCCATGGTCATTGCGTGGAACTCGAACTCCACCGTGTTCGGCATTACCTCGTTCGCGTGGGCGGGCTTCGGCGCGGCGTTCGGCCCGCTGGTGCTGTTCTCGCTGTTCTGGAAGCGCACCAACTGGTATGGCGCGATCGCGGGCATGGTGTCCGGCGGCGCGATGGTGTTCATCTGGAAGCTGCTCGTCAAGCCCCTGGGCGGCGTGTTCGGCATCTATGAGCTGCTGCCGGCGTTCATCATCAGCTGCATCATGATCGTCGCCGTGTCCCTCGCCACGGGCAAGCCCTCGAAGGAAATTGAGGCCGAGTTCGACAGCGTGGCCAAATAAGAGTAAAATATCAAACGTTCAGAGCGTCGTCAAAATATGGCGGCGCTTTGTTTTTTCAGGCCGCGCGCGGTAAAAATTCCCTGCCCGGCAGGATTTGCGCGCTTCGGACAGAACGTAATAAGCATAACCGTCCGCTGGACGCGAAAGGAGAGAAAGATCATGGATCAACTGGGAGAAAGTATTCGCAAGCTGATACTGGCCGGCATCGGCGCCGCCGCCGTGACCCACGAAAAGGGCGAGAGCGTGCTGCGCGATCTCGTGAAGAAGGGCGAGCTGACCGTCGAGCAGGGCAAGGTGCTCAACGAGGAGCTGAAGCGCAACGTCAAGGAGGCCATCCGCGACAACGTGACCGTGCATGTCGTCACGCCCTCGGACGATCTCATGAGCGCCGTGGACGATATGGACGACGAGAGCCTCGCCGCTCTCAAGGAGCGCATCCGCGCCGCCGAAGAGGCCCGAAAGGCCGCGCCCGCCGCCGAAAAGGCCGACGAAGCCGAGAAGCCCTGCTGCTGCGGTCAGGCTGGCGACGCTGAGAAAGCGCCCGCGGAAAAGTGCGCGTGCGGCTGCGCGTCCGAAGAAAAGACGGACGAAGAGAATAAGTAAGCTGTAATTCGGACGGGGGGATCGCCCCGTCCGGCAACGCCTTTGCGCGGGGGAGAGCGTGCCTTTCCTCCGCGCGGGGGCATGCGCTGCGGCGGCACGCGGTGCGGGCGGGATGAATGTGCATCCTTTATTGAAACGCTCAAAACGTGCCGTGACGCGGCGGGGGATATGTCTCCTTTTCATGTGTTGTAAGGCGGCTTCTGTGCAGGAACGGGTTCGCTGTTCCTGCCGATTGGCACGCAAATGAGCCAAGATGCGGCGACATGCCTGCACCTTGCAAGCTGAAGGCGGATTTCACACGCCGAGGTTCGCATTTCTGTCAGAGGACGCGCGCGAGACAGGCTGAGACGCGGCGCATTCCTTTTAGCTGAAATGCGGCCGGCGTGGGAAAAATCTACTATATAATATCAGGAAGCGAGAGGAAACGGTCATGACGCAGCGCGGAGAAAATCGCAGCGAGAACCGTCAGCGGCTGGCGGAAATTGTCGAGGTGGTGCGCAAGCACGAGATTGTGCGCGGCGGCATCACACCGGAAAAGCTGTGCGCGATCATCGAGGAGCTGGGGCCGACGTTCATAAAGCTCGGCCAGATCCTGTCGATGCGGTCGGATATTCTGCCGGCAGCCTATTGCGAGGCGCTCAAGAAGCTCAGAAGCAGCGTCGCGCCCATGCCCTACGAGCAGGTGGCCGACATCGTGTCGCGTTCCTACGGGCGGCCGCTGGACGAGGTGTTCGCCTCCTTCGACGAGCACGCGCTGGGCAGCGCCTCGATCGCGCAGGCGCACGCGGCGGTGCTGAAGAGCGGCGAGCGCGTTGTGGTGAAGGTTCAGCGCGAGGGCATACACGACGTGATGAACCGCGACATCACGCTGCTCAAGCAGGCGTGCAATCTGCTCAAGTACACGCCGGCCGGCGGGCTGGTGGACTTCAATCAGGTGCTGGACGAGATGTGGGTGGTCGCGCAGGAGGAAATGAACTTCCAGACCGAGGCGGCCAACCTCGAAAAATTCCACAAGCTCAACGAGGACGTGGCGTTCGTGACCTCGCCGATCCTCTACCGCCAATACACCACCACGCAGGTGCTGGTGATGGAGCGCATCGACGGCGCGGCGATCGACGATAAGGACGCGCTGACGGCGGGCGGCTACGACCTTTCCGAAATCGGCGCGAAGCTGGCCGACAACTATGTCCGGCAGATCATGACCGACGGCTTTTTCCACGCCGATCCGCATCCGGGCAATCTGCGCGTCCGCGAGGGCAAGATCGTCTGGCTGGACATTGGCATGATGGGCAGCCTGTCCGAGCGCGAGCGCGGCCTGATCGGCAAGGCGATCACCGGCGTGGCGCGCGGCGACATCACGCTCTGCCGCGACGCGGTGCTGGGGCTGGGCGAGTTCAGGGGCGCGGCGGACAAGCGGCAGCTCTATCGCGACATCGAGGAGCTGCTGGACAAATACGGCGCGGCGAGCCTGGGCGACATGGACATCGCGAAGGTGTTCGAGGACCTGACCGCCGTGATGAAGAAGAACGGCATCGTCATGCCGGCCAGCCTGACCATGCTGGCGCGCGGACTGGCGACGATCGAGGGCGTCGTGGCCGATCTCAGCCCGGAGATCAACGTGATGAGCGTCGTGACGGCGCGCGTGGGCAGCCAGCTGTTTAACGACATCGACTGGAAGAGCGAGCTGCTTCAGGACGGGCGGGCGCTTTATGAGAGCGCGCACAAGTCGCTGGAGATCCCCGCGCTGCTGGCCGACGTGCTGCTACACTCTCAGCCTCAGGACATGGGCAGGGTGTTCAACGCGGCGAGGCGCGTCAAGGCGCTGATCACAAACACGGCGACGGCGCTGAGTCTCGGCTTCTCCATCCCGAACGCCCTGAGCGACTTTGGCACAGCTGTTATGACCGGCAGCTTTGCCACCAACCCGATCACAGGCGCTATGAAATGGCTGGCTGCCGCGAGCGAGTACACGCTGAACCATGCCAAGGATTCACTGAACAGCAATCTCGGAACGGACTTTAACACCAGCGAAATCTACAGGGCATACAAGCTGTTCGGCGCGCTGAACAGCCGGTACAACCTCCGTGAGCACAACGCGCGCGAGGAGCTGCAAACCAAGCTATACGGCGGCAGTGTGACCTTCGCCGAGGTTCGGGACGCTTTCGAGCGCTCCCC
>SFOF01000164.1 GCA_004552515.1 Clostridiales bacterium | reverse complement strand
TGGGGTGGCCGCGTCACCGACGGCATCCATATGCCCTATAAGCCCGGCTTCGAGGCCGATCTCATCGATCCGCACGGCAATCAGGTCAGCTATCTGCTGGTGAGCAGCAAGGGCCGCGTCGTCTGGTCGGACGCGCCGTTTTATTTCAAGGTGGGCAAGAGCGAGCTGACCGTCTCCGCGCGCGCCGCGCTTTCTCGACGCTTTGCCGGAGAAACGCTGGCCTCCGCGCTGGAATTTGCGCGCAAGACCGTGTTCCCGCGCCCCGAGGGCCTCATCGCGCCCGAGGATATGTTCACCGCGCCGCAGTTCAATACCTGGATCGAGCTGATCTATAACCAGAATCAGGCCGGTATCCTCGATTATGCCGAAAATATCGTCAAATGCGGCTATAAGCCGGGTGTTCTGATGATCGACAACGGCTGGCAGGAGAATTACGGCGTGTGGCGCTTCCACGGCGGCCGCTTCCCCGATCCGCACGGCATGATGAACCGCCTGCACGAGCTGGGCTTCAAGGTCGTTCTCTGGGTGGTGCCGTTCGTGACCGCCGATACCGTGACCTTCCAGCTCATGCGCCGGAAGGACAATGCGCTCTTTGCGCGCACGCAGTCGGGCGAGCCGGCCATCGTCAAATGGTGGGAGGGCTACAGCGCACTGCTCGATTTCTCGAACCCCGCCGCCATGGACTGGATGCGCGGCGAGCTGAAATATCTCCAGGACGAATACGGCGTGGACGGCTTCAAGTTCGACGCGGGCGCGCCCTCGTTCTATTCGCCGGAGTACGTCTACTTTGAGCCGGGCTGCTCGGGCGACCGCCAGACGCGCCTGTTCTGCGAGCTGGCCGCCGAATATCCCTATTCCGAGCTGCGCGAGTGCGCCAGCGAACCGCAGCTGACCTGCGCCCAGCGCCTGCGCGACAAGGCGCCCGCGTGGAACGGCGGCGAGGGGCTGGACGCGCTCATCCCGGATACGCTTGCGCAGGGCGTGACCGGCTATTTCGACGTGTGCCCCGACATGATCGGCGGCGGCGAGTATTCCCATTTCATGTACGGCAATCTGAAGCTGGACGAGGAGCTGTTCGTGCGCTGGGCGCAGTGCAGCGCGCTCCTGCCGATGATGCAGTTCTCCGCCGCCCCGTGGCGCGTGCTTTCCGAAAAGGCCGCGAAATTGTGCGTTCAGGCCGCCGCGCTTCATGATCGCTTCGCGCCGTATATCCTGAAGCTCGTGAAGAGTGCGCACGCGACGGGTCTTCCCGCCGTCTGCCCGATGGAGGCGCTCTTCCCCGGTAAGGGCTATGAGGAGATTACGAATCAGTTCATGCTCGGGCGCGATATGCTGGTCGCGCCGGTGGTGGACAAGGGCTACGGCACGATGAACGTCGTCCTGCCCGAGGGCGCGTGGCGCGCGGACGACGGCACGCTCTATGAGGGCGGCCGCAGCGTGACCATTGATACGCCCCTCGAGCGCCTGCCCTACTTCATTCGCGAGGGCGCGGAGGTTGAAGCGTGATTGAGTCGATCGTCCGCTGTGACAATTACGATCAGGAGGCGCTGAACGCGGCGGTCGAGCGCCATTTCGCCGCGCTGAATGTGGAGGCGCTGCTTCGCCCCGATATGCGCGTCGTGATCAAGCCGAATCTGGTGGGCGCGCGCCGCCCCGAAGCCGCCGCCACGACCCATCCGAACCTCGTGCGCGCCGTGGCCGTGTGGCTCCATGCGCGCGGCGTGCAGAGCGTCGTGATCTGCGACAGCCCCGGCGGACTGTACGCCGTCGCGCCGCTTCAGAATATTTATGCGGTCACCGGCATGAAGGCGCTCTCGGACGTGGCCGAGCTGAACGCCGACGTGAGCTTCCAGACGGTCAGGACGAAGGGCGGCGGCGCGATTCCCTCGTTCAACATCGTCACGCCCATCGCGACGGCCGATCTGGTGATCAACATCGCCAAGCTGAAAACGCACTCCATGACGCTGCTTTCGGCGGGCGTGAAGAATCTCTTCGGCTGCGTGCCCGGCCTGCAAAAGCCGGAGCTGCACTACAGGCATCCCGACATCGAGGACTTTTCCAATATGCTGGTGGAGCTGGCGCGCACGGTTTCGCCCGCGCTGACGCTGATCGATGCGATCGACGGCATGGAGGGCGACGGCCCGACCGGCGGCACGGCGCGCCATCTGGGGCTGACGCTGGCCGCGCGCGATCTGTTCACGCAGGACTGGTTCGCCTGTTCGCTGATCGGGATCGAGCCGGAGCGCGTGGCGATGCTCAGGCGCGCGAAGGAACTGGGGCTGATCGACGAACGCGTCGAAATCGCGGGCGATGAGCCGATCTATGCCGAGCCGCCGTTCAAGCAGCCGCGCGCGACGGGCGTGGATTTCACGGGCCGCCTGCCCGAGCCGCTCAAGAAGCCGCTGCGCGCCGTGCTGGGCCGGCTGCTCAAGCCCTATCCGAAGCTGGACGTGAAAAAGTGCGTCGGCTGCGGCAAATGCGCGGAGAGCTGCCCGTCGAAGATCATTGTGATCGCGGATCGCAGGGCGCATTTTACGCGCAGGGGCTGCATTTCGTGCTTCTGCTGTCAGGAGATGTGTCCGGCGAAGGCCATCGGCGTCAAGCGTTCGCTGAGCCGGCTGATTCGCTAAAGCGGCGGGGGAAGAAAGCCCGAAAGGGCGCGCGGGGGTGGAAAAACCTCCGGAGCGGGCGGCGGCTGTCATCGCCGAACGGGCGGCGCGGAAAATATGTGGACTTTCCTTTGGAAGCGCCGCTGATGGAAGCTGCCGGGGAAAGGCCGGATCGCGTGGGGGAGCGTCTCGATTTGCGCGGAAAGAGCCGACACGGCGGGAGAGTCTCGCAATGTGCGCGGGAAGATCGATAACGCATGAACATCTCGATTTGCGCGGAAAGCGTTGAGATAGCGGGAGCGCGTCTCGCAATGTGCGCGGAAAAGCCGGTACGGCAGAGATCATCTCGCAGTCCGCGCAGAAAAGAACCGGCAATGCGGGAGCGGAACGCCCCTCGCGCTTGCAGAGCCGATTGGTTTCAGCTCTCAGCTTGCGGCGCGCCCGGTCTGCCGCGCAGACGTCTGGGCGCGGGGAAGTCGCCGCATCCATGCCAGAGGCGGGGGAGTCCGCGAGGCTGTCCCTGAAACAGACGCTGAAAAGGAGCGTATTTTTATGCAGAGATTGACCGGCGCGCGCGTGATGCTGCGCGAGTTTCGGCAGGAGGATCTGTCGGGCATCCGCAGCTGGGTGAACGATTACGACACGGTGCGCTTTCTGGGCGCGGGCTATGTCAGGCCGCAGTCGTGGGAGCAGACGGAGAGCTATCTCATGTCGCTCTTAAACGGCGAGGCGGGCGGCGTGCATCTGGCCGTCGCCGATCGGGAGACGAAGCGCTATCTCGGCCAGTGCAGCCTGATGATGATCGACCACACCGCGCGGCGCGCCGAGCTGGCCGTTGTGCTTGCGCCGGACAGCGCGAATCGCGGCTATGGGCGCGAGGCGATCGCGCTGATGCTGGAGTACGCGTTCATGCAGCTGAACCTGAACCGCGTGTTTTTGCAGGTTCACGCCGATAACGCGCGCGCGATTCACGTCTATGAAAAGTGCGGCTTCAAACGCGAGGGCTGTCTGCGCGCGCATTTTTACCGCGACGGGCGCTATATCGACGCGGTGCAGATGGGCATACTGCGCGGCGAATGGGAGAGCGCGAGGGAGGACGCGGAATCGGGCGCCGCTTCGCGCTGACGGTCGCAGTGCGGCTTTCTCTGCGGGCGATGCCTTTGCACAAGCGTAAGCGAGTGAATCGCGCGGCGTTTGCGGTTGCCGGTTATGGCTCGGATGCGGGGGGCGGCGCGGCTGAAGGGCGGTTTTGTCATGCGGCTGTGCGCAAAACGCGCCTATATAATAGAAAGAAACTCCCGCAAAGAAACATGAAAGAGCGCGCTTTGCGCGATTGAAATTTGAAAGGTTGGTTTGCATATGGCACTTCCCAAGCTGGTTGCGGTGGTGGGCGCGAACGCCTCGGGCAAAAGCTCGCTGGGCGTGGCGCTGGCGCGCGCGTTTGACGGCGAGGTCGTCTCGGCGGATTCGCGGCAGGTGTTCCGGGGGCTGGATCTGGGCAGCGGCAAGATCACGCCGGAGGAGGCGCAGGGCGTTGTTCATCATCTGATCGACGTGGCGGAGCCGGGCGCGTTCTTCTCGATGTACGATTTCCAGAAGCTGGCCTACGCCGCCATCGACGACATCCTCGCGCGCGGCCGTCAGCCGTTTTTGGTGGGCGGCACGGGGCTGTACGTCGCCTCGGTCACGGAGGGCTACGTCATGAGCGACCGCGCGCCCGATCTCAATTACCGCGCGGAGCTGGAGACATATTCGACCGACGCGCTCTACAATATGCTGCTCGAAAAGCGGCCGGATATCGAGATCGACCGCTATAATCGCAACCGCGTGATGCGCGTGCTGGAGAAGCTGCACGACGGCGACGACGGCCACGGTCAGAGCGAGCCGCGCTACGAGACGCTGAAGCTGGGCGTCGGCTGGGATCGCGAGACGATCCGGCGGCGCATCGACGAGCGGCTGGAGAAGCGCGTTCGGGCGGGTATGATCGACGAGGTGCGCGGCCTGATCGACGCGGGCGTGAGCCGCGAGTTTCTGATGAAGCTCGGATTGGAATATCGTTTCATAACGCGCTATATCGACGGCGAGTTTTCCAGCGAGCGGGAGATGCTCGATCTGCTCTCCACGGCGATCAAGCAGTTCGCCAAGCGGCAGATGATCTGGTTCCGGCGCGATCCGGACATCCGCTGGCTGGACCTCTCTGGCGATTACAGGGCCGAGGCGATGGAGCTGACCGCCGCGTTCCTGAGGAAGTGAGCGGGGGCGCGGCGATGTTCCGCGCTGGCGCGAAGAAATGATATTCCGCCTCATGGGATCGTGAATCGCGGGCCGGCGAAAGGTTGCGTTTGGCCGGTTATAGCTCCGGCAGAGGGGATTGTGCGCGCGGGGGCTGGTCTGCGGGGCGGTGTGGTTTTGTTGCGTGCGTTCTGCGTTCCTGCTGGAATGTCCTGCGTTCGATCGCGCCGGTCATGTGGTTCTATCGGTTTGTTTTGCGCTCGATCGCGCCGGTCATGCGTTCCTGTTGAAATGTCGTGCGTGCGTCTTATGTCTGTCGTGCGTTTCTACTGGGATGTCTTGGCTGCGATATGTTGCGTTCCTATTCCGCCGTGGGTCGTGATCGCCGGTAGTTCGTTCTCGAATCGTCTGTGCGGTTATCCGGCTTTGTTGGTTCACTTCGGGACTGTGCGTTTCCTTATGGCGATCCCGACGGAGAACGAAGGGACGGGGGACGAAAGGGACGCGGGGGACGGAGAACGGAGTCGGCGGTGGGGCGTAAGTGCGCTTTTGCGTGATCGTATTGGTTTTGCCATGTTTCCCGCGGGGAGTCCGTTGGGGGCTGCGCGCCCCAGACTGCGCCAAAGAGCCATTGGCTCTCTGGACTCTCTTCATTTGGGTCGCGGCGTGGGTGCATTTCACGCGGGGAAGGGGATTCGGGTACAACGGAGACTTGAGCGGCTTGCGCTCGTTTTGCGCCTGTCATACGTTCCTATCGGGATGTCTTATGTTCGATCACGCCTGCTGTTTGCCGCATGAGCGCCAAACAGAACGGCTTGCGATATGTTTCGTTCCTGTTCCGCCGTGGGTCGAGATCGCCGGTAGTGCGTTCTCGGATGTCGCGTGGTTATCCGGCTTTGTTGGTTCACTTCGGGACTGTGCGTTTCCTTATGGCGATCCCGACGGAGAACGAAGGGACGCGAGGGACGGAGAACGGAGTCGGCGGCGCGGCAGAGTGCGTTTTTGCGTGATCGTATTGGCTTTGCCATGTTTTCCGCGGGGAGTCCGTTGGGGGCTGCGCGCCCCCAAACCTGCGCCAAAGAGTCTTCGACTCTCTGGACTCTCTTCA